>CAYQUC010000111.1:0-9741 GCA_964420605.1 uncultured Thioalkalispiraceae bacterium
TTACTTTTTCTAACGATGCCTTAGTGGTATTCTTTTTAAGTGACTCAGTAGTAAGCTGAAGGAGATCACTTTATCTAAGAGTTAATAAATACTGGATATTAAAATACTTATTCCAAAAAAAGTTTAAACATTGATAGTTTATAGTTCTTAACAAATTCCTATACTATACTTATGCTAATAACGATACAAATGATGAATAGATTATTACTATGGTTAATTGGTTAGAGGGAAAAGTAGTTGAAAATAAACAATGGAGTGATGATTTATTCTCTTTGAAAATCGCCACTGAATTGTTAACTTTTAAAGCGGGACAATTTGTTAATGTCGGCCTGGTCGATAAACAAGATAATAAAATACTCGCACGTCCTTATTCATTAATTAATTGCCCACAAGAACCATTACTTGAAATACATTTTAACGTAGTTAAAAATGGTCGCTTAAGTCCACAACTGGGCAGTTTAAAAATGGGTGATACTATCCAAGTATCTGATCGTTGTAGTGGCTTACTCACCTTGGATGAAATTCCTGATGTTAAATATTTATGGTTATTTGCCACAGGAACAGGAATTGGTCCATTTTTATCAAACCTAAAAACATCTGAACCGTGGACCCGTTTTAAGAAAATTATTTTAGCTTACTCTGTCAAGACACAAAAAAACCTCGCTTATCGTACCGAGCTTGACAACTTACAGATGCAATATCCTGAACAATTCTGTTTTGTTCCAATGATTACCCGTGAAAAAATTTCTGATACACTACACTCGCGTATTACAAACAGTTTAAAGAATGGTGATTTAGAGCAACACGCAGGCCTAAAATTGGCATTAGATTCAAACCATGTTATTTTATGTGGCAATTCAAAAATGATCAGCGATGCAACACTGCTTTTGGAAAAACGTGGTTTACAACGCCACACTAGACGTATCCCAGGTCAAATTTCAATTGAAAAATACTACTAAAATTTAAATACCATTATTAGTAACGTATAATAATCTACGCTACATACTTGCCATAAAAATAGCAATAATAATCAAGAACGAAAATAATAATACTTCAAGAATATATCGACGGTAAAACATATTAAACCTCCTTATTAAAATCATACGGAATCAATTACTCATCACATAAACAAGAGTTTTCATATAATTCATCTCGACGCAACCCCACAGATAATGGTTGACGATTGTGACCAGCCAAAACCTGATAGACGTTAATGTTGCCATCATCAAAGTGGTATGCCGAACCGGACATATACAAACGCCATACTCAGTATGTTGCTTCACCAACAAAAGCAATGGCCTTATTTTTGTTTTGTTCCAGAGCTTTAATCCAACGACGTAATGTTAGTACATAATGATAACGTAAACCCTCTACATCAATAATTTCAAAACCAGCATCTTCCATAGCCTTTAACACGGTATTAATACGAGCTAAATCACCATCAGGAAAAACATAACGATTAATAAAACGTGTCAACGCAGTATCTTGCCATCCATTATCTGTGGTGATACCATGATTTAAAAATAAACCACCCGAAGTCAAAACTCGTTTAATTGTTTCGAAATAAACTGGAAAGTTTTTTACACCTATATGTTCAAACATACCTACACTAACAACACGATCATACTGTACGTCATTTGGTAGGTTTATATAATTTTGTAATTCAACGGTAACACTATCTTGTAAACCTTCTTTACGAATTCGGTCTTTAGCATAAGTAAACTGCTGTTTACTCAATGTAATACCATGAGCTTTAACACCATAATTTTTAGCAGCCAACTAATAAGAACGCCCCATCCACAACCTATATCCAAAAGTGTTTGACCCAGTGTCAGACGTAATTTCTTGCAAATATAATCAAGCTTATCTTGTTGTGCACTATCAATTGTCTGCTCTTTATCAGAAAAGTACGCACCAGAATAAACCATTTCCTTATCAAGCCATAAATTATAGAAATCATTACCAACATCATAATGATGTGAAATACTTTTTTGAGAATTACTCCGTCTTGAACGGCCAGCTCGAATGCTATTAACACTATTATCAAGCTTGTAACTCGGTAATTTAAAGGCTAAACGCAATAGACTCAGTTTAGTTGTCCACGATATGTCCAGTTCAGCCAGATATGATGCCAAGTCAAATAAACATTCAATATCGCCATTAATGTCGATATCCTCTATTAAATAATATTCTGCTAGCTTCACAACATTTCGATACAAAACCAGTTCACGCAATACGCCGGGATGTTTGATAATGACAGTGCAAACTGCATCTTTTTGCCCTACCGCTAATGTACCATCCCATAATTTTATCGCAACAGGACCTAGGTAATTCGATAGAATTTTTTTGATAATCTGATGCCCTGTGTCGACATCATGTAATTTAATTTCTGGTGGACATTTCATGACAAAACTCCTTTATTATCAATAATTTCTTCCAACTCAATTTCCTGAATGTTTTTTTGATTCATCTTTCTTTTTATGGCCACCATGACAACCGTGGCCAAATAGGTGCATTAAAATAAAAGCAGAAGCAAACAATACCCAAAACCAATTGTCTAATAGCCATTCCATACTATTCTCCTAATTTAAAAGTTTACACATTTCACCTAATTAAGTGAAAAATGACAATAATTTACTCTTGTAAGTTAAGTATAAAACCTAGGTGTAGGTCATGGGTCAAGCGGATAATAGAAATATTTTTATTTCAGAAAATTCTTGGAATAACGCACTGTGTAGACTAAACAAACCTCGTAATTTATTGTTTTAAATAGATATATACTAACATTAAATAAATAAGTAAAAATAATAAACAACGTTAGTATAAATCATCTGTCTATATGCCATATCACTATCATTTTTTAGTACGCTAAAGTGTTCGTTAAATATATTTTTCATTTTAACCAGATACAATTTTTGCGATAAGAGTAGTGCACTAGTCAACTTTATTTTCGGTTGCAATTTTACCAATTATTATACTTGCCTACTATTTATTATCTCGCAACGAAGAAAAAAAAGTCCTAGAACAGTTTGGTGACGAGTATCAGACTTATCAAAATCAGGTTCCGATGTTCATACCTCAATTAGATCAATGGAAAAAATTTACCGACAGCCATAAGGGTTAGTAACATTAGCAATATTTATTTAATTTGTGAATTACTTTACCTTGGTGTAACACCCAGGTGCTAGACTTAGATTAAAGGCAAAACATACTTTTATTGATAATTTAAAAGGAATTTATCATGTTAACAGTTAGTGGCTTATCCAAATTAACAAATGTCACGGCAGACTCGGTTCGCCACTATGTTCGTATCGGTTTATTGAATCCTAAGCAAGACCCAGATAACGGCTATAAAATATTTGAAAGCGAGGATATTAAGAAAGTTAAATTCATTCGCCAAGCAAAAACGCTGGGCTTTACATTAAGTGATATTAATGAAATATTAAACCACAGTCACAAAGGTAAATCAGCATGTCCTATTGTCAGAAAAATTATTGAAAAGCACATAAATGAAAATAGAAATAAAGTAATGGAGCTTGTCACACTACAACAGAGAATGGAAGATGCATTGCTAAAATGGCAGAGTATGCCCGACGGTGAACCAGATGGACATGCTATTTGTTATTTAATCGAATCTGAGAAAAATTAATGAGCCGTTTAAGCTATAAACTTTAACAACAAATGGTAGTGGTCATGACAAATAAACCACATAATCAATTAATTTCCGCAATGCTGGATAAGGCCACGTACGACCATCAAACAAACAATATCGAGTTAATTGAAACACATATATCATGGGTAATACTCACAGGAAAATATGCTTATAAAATTAAAAAACCCTTAAATTTGGGTTTTCTGGATTTTTCAACATTAAATAAACGTCATTATTATTGCGATGAAGAACTTCGAATTAATTCACGTCTTGCTCCGAAACTCTATTTATCTGTAGTTACAATAAATGGTTCAAAGCAACAACCACATATTAATGGTAGCGGAGCTATTATAGAATATGCGGTAAAAATGCGTCAATTCCCCCAACAAGCTCAACTAGATAAAATGCTAGCACAAGGGTTGCTAACAAAAAGCCACATGGACGAGCTTGCATCAATCATCTCAAAATTTCATAATAGTATTGAAATCGCAAAATTGAAAACGGAATACGGTAATCCAGAAATAATTCTATCTCAGGCAATAGAAAACTTTAAACAAATTAAACAACAACAAAATTTTGTATGTAACGAAAAAAAATTAAATGAACTTAAAAATTGGACTAATGATTTTTACCGTTTACATAAAGATTCATTTATTGTTCGAAAAAACAGTAATTTTATTCGTGAATGTCATGGCGACATGCATTTACGAAATATTGCTTATTGGCAAAATAAAATATTAATTTTCGACAACCTTGAGTTCGACGGTAAACTTCGTTGGATCGATGTTTTTAGCGAAATTGCATTTATTGTAATGGATCTTGATGAACGAAATGAACATGAACTATCACGGCGATTTTTAAATGCCTATTTAGAAAAAACTGGTGACTATACTGGCATTTCAATATTACGATTTTATTTGGTTTACCGTGCCATGGTTAGAGCAAAAATATATTGTATACAATCGCAACAAGAACAAATAACAAAACCACTCAAGCTGGAATTAATTAAAAAACATAATTCTCTTATTAATCTAGCTTTAAGTTATACCCGCACTAAGCAGCCAAGTCTAATTATAATGCATGGATTTTCCGGTACAGGTAAAACAACATTAAGCCAGAAATTACTTGAAAAAAAATCTATTATACGGATTCGTTCTGATGTAGAACGAAAGCGTTTGTTTGGTTTAGGCGCATTATTCAACTCTCATGTTAGTGTAGACGATAATTTATATTCATCAATTGCAACAGACAAAACATACCAGCATATTTTTAAGCTCACAAAAATATTATTACAGAACAATTACACAGCATTAATTGATGCATCTTTTTTAAGTAACAAGTATCGCCAACAGGCACTACAATTAGCCGAACAAAATAATGCTCAATTTATTATTATAGATTGTCATGCCAATAAAGATGAACTACAAAAAAGAATAACAAAACGATTGATATTAAATACTGATGCTTCAGAAGCAAACTACAGTGTTTTGGATAATCAGATAAAATATCATGACGTGTTAACGAAAAAAGAGCTTGATTATGCATTTCATGTTAATACAGAACATTCATTTAAAAGTCTTTATAAAATAATACTATAAAGAGTAAAAATATAATTTTATTTACAAAGTACTATTTTTGTACTTTATGCCTATTGACTCGAGATCGGCTCATGTATGTTAGGGAACATTCCAACTATCATAACGTTCTTTCCTTTCTTTACGATAATTTGTTACTTCAAGTTCAATACCATCAGGATCTTTCAAAAAAATAGCGTAATAATCAGCTGCATATTCTTTATAGATCTTTGGTTCAGATATTTCAATGCCTTTAATTTTCATTTTATTTGCAATTTCTACAATATCATCTTTACTTTCAACTCGTAAACAAAGATGATGAAGCCCCGGAGAATAAGGATTGTGCTTTTCACTGATGTGCGCTGGCCTGAGTACGTATCCAAAATATCTATTATAGTATTGAACATGCTCTTCTTTATTTATTGTTATCAAATTATTTCTGAAACCAAGTATTTCCATTACAGGATCATAAAATCTTTTTGATTGTTCAATATCACTGACTGTAATATAAATGTGATCAATTCCAATAACTTCTGACATATTTTTTTATCGCCCTAACGTCTAGTTCAAGTGTTCAACCGCTGTATTTTTAATTCTCTGAAACTTCTTGTTATGGTAATCATTCAATCTAAAATAAAATAATTTATCAGTTGTTACTGAACTGATTTCATAAATTTCTACACTTACAATACTTTTAGCTACAAATGGATCTTCTTTCACTCTATTATGAAAACCTCTATATGTGTTATATTTTTAAGCTATATTCTAAAATAAGTATTAGATTTAGGCATAAAAAGTAAAATGACCATTACAACCATTAAAGATGTTTGAAGCCAATTTAAATAAAAAACACTAATATGATTTATACCTTCTTGAGTAGGTGTAATTAAGGGGAAAAGGCTAAGTAAACCAAAAAAAGTGTATATGATTCTTGCCCAGTTTTTTTGTTTATACATAAAATAGCCTATGACTAAATACGGTATCATGAATATTAAACCCAAAGTAATAATTAAAGATTCAGACTGTTCTTCTGGTGCATAACGTGCATTTATTAACAATGTTGGTATCGTTAACATTATCGATAAAACATATATAACTATTACTGATTTAATTGTTATTGGTCGTTCCATGAGTCAATCTCCTTTTTAATATAACGTCTAAATAAAACACATTGACCTTTTTTTGACAAGGTATTATGAGCCAATGCTGATTTTATTGATACTCATTGAGCCTTCGCCTCAACTTAATTTTATCAGTTAAACTGGAGTCGATAAAAAAAAGGGAACTCAATGGTTTTATATAATAACACTCATCCCTACTATTGCGGTATCAATTTATATGCAGATTACTTTATGTTTGTATTTTAGATCAAGAAGGTATCACACGGCTTCATAAGGTTACGTGAATGAATGTCTCGACTTTCGCCTCCTGCATCCATGCAGACGTAGTGCTCCTAATATTCATCATGCATGATAAAAAGATTAGACTGCTATAAGATCATGAAGGGTTATCAGGTAATGTTTCTATATGTACAATTATACATGAAATGGATTATTCTCTAATGTGAGGTACAGCTTCGTCATTTTAATATTATTTTATTGCTTGAATAATCAGCATAGGCTGATAAAATTCTCAAGTTTTAATACCCAATTTATTTTTAACATCGTCAGAAACTTGCTCTTTACCCTCTTTTATATCCACTAAACCTTGAACAACCACAACTCCACAGCCTCTACTTGTTAATAATATATGGTTTATGTCATATATTTAAAAGTACAATAATCAACACCAAGTAATATAATGCAGAGCTAAGGGTTTCGAGAACAGACGATTTTTTGCGTTTTTTGCAAAAAAATGCGAGTTCTAGGAGTCAGATTGAACGCATTATTATGTTTCATTACTTTGATCAATGAACTCAATTTATAGGTGTCCAGATTTTGTTGAAATATTTTTAATAATTTTCAATATAGATACCACAATATTAATTGTGGTCCAAAGAGAGGTGAAACCAACAAACCCAATAATGAGAATTTTAATGGAATCTATTAAACTTCCATTTAGTGAAAAAATTAAAATGAAAAGATAACTAGCAATTGACAGAGCACATGAAAAAACAAAAGAAATTTTGACTATAGCTATTTCCCACTTAATAAACCCATTAATAATTTCTTTAGATTTCATTACATAAATCACCAATGTTAAAGATAAAGTTATTGCTCCCTTACATTATATTTCGAATTTCTTGTTCCCGAATTAATTGAAACTACTCCGAATTAAGGTTACAAAACTTTAAATTAACTAGCTAGTACTTCCCTATCCATAGGACTCCAACACGTTATAGCGTGAATCAGAAAATCACAATCCCCCACTTGGAGATAAAATATTATTACCCTTTACAGTCCACCTTCTATCTTTTAGACCTGAAATAAAATAATCAATTTCTGTGTTGTTAAATGGCATTTTTCGTATTACACATAACAACGAGCTAAGTTAAGGAGAAAACAAGCGGTTTTTTATTTCACGTTTTTGTCAACAAAGCTATTTAATTCAGAAATCGATCGAATTACATGTAAAGATTTATTAGTCGATATTTTTTCAAGTTTTTGCATAAAACTATCATTCCAAAATTTTGGACAAAGTCTTAAAACTTTATAGCTTTCCAAAGTTCCTTTCAAAATTGAACTACCATCAGGCCAACCTTCGGGCTTGATAACTAACCCTTTTAACAATCGCTTTGTCACAAACCAATAACTGATAACATATGGCAATTCTATATAGATTAATGTATCAGCGACATCCAGTCGTTTATATAATGACTCAATTGGCCCAAAACCGTCAATAATCCAATTATTAGAGGATAGTATATTTTGATGTACCTCATCGTAGATTTTTCGATCGACCAGATCGCCATTTTTTCTATATACAATTGAATCTAATGCGTGCAGTTTTATGCCTGTAGTTGATGCTAAGTTTTTACTTAAAGTGGATTTACCACTACCGGGTTTACCGAAAACTGCTATTTTCTTCATACTACCTCCATTAACTGAGACTAACCTCATGAGGCAGAAATAAAAAACCCGCCTCTTGGGCGGGTTTGATAAATTATAAACGCATCAAAATCCCACCATTCCTATGGAATGATAATTCGAGCTATTTGTTGCGCAAAATTTATATTCATTTGTATATATTGATAGATAAGTAGATTAATGTCAACTGTCAATAGGATAAGAATATGTTCACAAAAACATATAACGCGGAGCTAAAAGGTTTCGGAACATGGCGGTTTTTTACGCTCTTTGCAAAAAATATGCCGTGTCTCGGATTCATTTTTGAGTGATTTGTTATGAGTTTTTGGGAGCGTACTCAATTAATTTTAAATTACTAATTATATCTGTACCTTCAAGTTCATTTAATGCCTTTCTGAGAAATGCTTTAATATTAGTGTCACAATGAGAATAAACTATATTGGGTGAAATATCTTTAAGCAATATAAATATTGCTAGTGCAAAACTGTGCTCAGCTTCAGAAAGATAACCTCCACCAGTAACATCCCATCCATGAGAATCATTATCAGTAAACTGTCTAAAATTAAAAGTAGAATTGGCTAGAAATATACCAAACCCCAAAAATGTTGCTCCTATGTCAGTTGCAAATTCCCAATTATCCCAACCACCTGGTGGTGGTTCTTCTGTTGTTCCTGTTAAGTAATGTGATAATTCATGTGCAAAAGTTGCAACCATCTCAGTTGGATTTTTTACTATTTTAGGATTGTATGTAATTATAATTTCATCATCACTATTTTTTGAAATTGTTCCTAAAGGGTTTTGTTCAGTATTTTGTAACACAATAGTTGGTGCTACAAAGATATTTGCATCTTCTTCTTGTGCTTCAAGTTTACACGGCCATTCTTCAAGTCCTGCATGTTTTTTAACCTGCTCAAATGTAGTTTGAGCAGCTGTTTCTGGTGAGTCTATTTTATTTGGAAAAAACTCATTTGTAGGAAGAATTAATTTAGAATCTTTATAAAAATCATCACCACCAAAATTTGACAACAACCACTTATAACATTCAATTTGAAAGTATTGATCCTCCTCTGAGAGAAGTGGCTTATATTTAAATGGATTCCACATAAGTTAATTTTTTGCAACAAATATACGGGTTTTCGAAGTCAAGCTGAATTGATTATTATGTTTAATATTTTGTACCTTTGGTAAGATATTTTTTTAATTCAATATCATCTTTGTAATCTTTATAGGCTTTTTAAAATATTCTTGTTATTTCATTAAAAGGAATTTATTAATTTTACATTATATCTACTATCCAATTTATACCTTATTACCTCTATAACAAGTAAGAGCAATAATAGATATTTCTGCACCGTCATCTTCAACGTATGCAGAAAGAAAATTTTCTACTGTAAGTAGCTCGATTTGAAAATTCGATATCGTGTTGGTTCCACAATCTTGCTATGCTTTTTTATCTTTCTTGAAGCCCAAGTCAGGCTTCTCTTCGCGG
>CAYQUC010000112.1:0-9630 GCA_964420605.1 uncultured Thioalkalispiraceae bacterium
ATATTAATTAAATATTAATAGTCAATTGTATAATCTGTAATTTTAACGTATTCACCAGTTGCAGATGCAGGTAAATAGCAACGTAAGTAACTAAAACCAGAAAAACCACCAGCATCTTCAGCGCCAAAGCTAAGGATCTGACCTGCACTACTAGTATCAACACCGGTTGATGACACTGAATTCCATGAACCTAAAGAACCTAAAACAGAACGGTTCATAATAGTGCATTCGACATTACCCAATGTGCTATTGTCTATAACGTATACAGTTGCATCAGTATAACGTGAAGCAAGGCCTGTACCTGTTCTACGTGTCATTGGACAATTAACCGGTGTTGAATTAGCTGAAGTACTGAGTAACGCACCACCATATTCATGACGAACATTTGCATCTTGTCTTGCTCGATCTTCATGACACATAGTACCTGGGTATTTTTCAAACACTTGAGCTGAAGCAGTTGACGCACCGGCAGTTAAAACAGCGGCACTAAACAGCATTGATATAACTTTCATCTTATTCATTATAAATCTCCTTGATAAAACTATATTAAATTTAGAGTGGCATACAACAAAATTCTTAGCGTCATTTCCAACGTAACCCGAACTAAGTTGACTTCCATGTTTTAGAACATTTTAATTTAAAAATTAAAATGAAGTCGGTAGCTACCTCCAACGCAGTAAATGTAAAGTAACAAAAAACAATTGTCAAAATATTTTTTACTTTTATTGAACTTTTTTTATAAAAGCGATTTAAAGTTTGTTTTGTAAAGAGCAGCGTTACAATTTATTTTTTATATCAACCTAAACACTTAGATTTGTATATAAATAAAAACTTAAAGCAAAAGCTGTTACAAAAAAATACAATTTATTATCAATAAATTGTATTCTAAAATTAACGTTACAATTTTTAACAATTATTTTTTATCTATTAATAAAGTTCTTTGCTAGAATGAGCAGTTAACTGCCAACAATGTTTTTCAAGAATGCTTTTAAGCAAGCACATGATGCCAGAATTTTTCGGATACACTATTAACATAGACCATAACCGTACTATGAAATTACTTGTTATTTTTTTCCATTAAAACAAATTTTATCGGTTGAACCCCCAAAGACTTTTCTTGTGTTTCACAGAGTGTTACCAACTCGCCAATTAGCCATATATATTGATACTGCAACGCACTGAGTGTGTTGAGTGATACAGTAACAAGCTGCTGAGGCGTTAACGTTGTTAATTTTTCTGGTAATACTCCTGTGTAACTAATGATAAAGTGATTCAAATTTTTACTGTCACCGCTGTCAATTAAGTCTGGTATTTTTTCGCTAGCTCGAAGTAACAAACCTATATCATTAACACAGTCTTTAGCTTGTTCTTTTATTATCGGTTTGATTGTTTCGATTTCTTCATCATCTTCTTGCTCATAACGTAGCAGTGAATCCATAACATAAATAACGTAACTTAAATTACGCATAGTTTCATTTAATTGGTTAATTTTTTGAAGTACCTTTAAAAGAATACTGCAGCGTTTTTGCAGATCCACTGGCATCTTTTTTATGGCCAATATCATTCGCTGATAAAACAATACATCAACTTGTTCTTGCTGTGCGCGAATTTTATGAATCCGTTTTAATTCTTCAATTTTTGCACTTTCAATATTTTGTACACTGTCATTGTTTAAATAAAAATCTTTAGGATCGATTTCAATGTCAGCATTTATAAAACTCGCAGCAAGTGTCATTACTTGGTAACGATTATTAATAGTATAATATAATTCTTGATTTTCCCGATAAGTAACTAAATTTTGTCTTAAATAATCAATTGTCTGTTGCAGATTCAGAGTTTGTAATTTTACATCTGATGTTATTTTTAATAGCATCATTCGATAGGAACTAAAACTATCATTAAAATAACTGTCTAACGCTTTATTGGTTTTTTTCTTTGTTTCTTTTAAATTAAGAACATCACTATTTTCTACAATATATTGTTCGGGTTTTTCAAAACCATTCGCCTTATAATAATATATAGTGACATTATCACTTAATTCATTAAAGTTTTTAAACAATAATACAGCAGGGAAATCATCGTTGAATAATGCATCGTATTTATGCTGTTGTGCGTGAATGACTCGGTCGTTATCGGGTGGATGCGAATCCCACCAGTTACTAACATCTTGCTCCATACCAGATTCGATATCCTGAACAACTTCTTTGTCAAATTGAGTACTCTGTTCAGCTATAGCCAGAGGGATATTTTTTACTAACTTATTTTGTTCCCAAGCCAGTAAATTATCATAATTGACAACGTTCTCCGCTTCGGATAGAAGCCGTAATTGAATCGCACTGTCTCTAAAGTGATCACTTCCCGCGACCAAGGCTTCATAACGATCAGCATCGTATTCCATCTGGCGAGACATGAAGCTCGTCATACTTAAATTAATTTTATACAGTGTTTTAAATAATAATCGAGTTACTCCAATACCTAGTTTCGCTAACATAACGGCAAGATAGGCCCAACCAAAACTTTCACTACGGCGTTCCCAATCTTCCAAGCGATCATCCCACGAGTCATGATAAAACGCGCGATCCGCAAACCAATAGTTGACGGTATTAATTAGATAATAAGTGAACATTGCCGAGGGTTGGGCAAAATGACCAAATTCATGAGCCAATACTCCGACTAATTGTCGTGCATTCATTCCTGAGACTAGTGGCAAACCAACGGTTAATACTAGCTCTCCTCTGATTAATGACATTAACCCATGAGCCGAACCGGCTGAGGCATTAACTTCATTATCAACATAGATGCTTTGAGGGACAGGTACATTAATTCGATCACACATCACCTCCACCAACGCAAACAAGCCGGGTGCTTGTTTTGGTTTTAATTCAAAACCACGCCAACGTTGTCTGCGTGCTAAAAACGGTTTACTCATAAATAAAATTAACACAATAGCAACAAATGGTGGAATAACCGCAGCTAGGATTTTGAATAGGCCACTACTGACACTGCCTATCCACTCTGGTAATTCGGCCAAATAAAAATAAAGTCCAAAAATTAAAGACAGCATTAAACCAAAATAAATAATCGGTGCCAGTAAACTTAAACACGCAACTGAGATTAATCCAATTTTATAAGCTATTTTTGCGGGAACACGTGGAATATCAGCATTGAATATTTTTTCAAAGTCTGGCTTTCCATACGGCTTTGAATTTTTTTTTATATCTACAGCGCTATTGACTGTGGCTGTTTTTTTTTCTGATGCTATTATTTTGTTTTCCGCTGTTGCTGTTTTTTTAGTAGTTTGTTGAGCAACGGGACGATAACCAGTGATAAGACCCAGTTTACTAAAATTACGACATAATTTTTGTGCGCCACTAACACCAAGATTATTTTTTAAAATAGTCCCTTTTGATAAAATATTATTTGCTTGTTGTTCATTCAAATTAAAGCGTGATTGAATATTTTCATTCACTTGCTTACTGTTAAATCCTTCAGCAATTTTTCCCGTTGATACCACGGTATACAATTCCAGTTTTTCAATACTCACTGTATAAATCCTATAATTCTACCAAAAATTTGTAGCAATGCTAATTAACGACTATACCGGATATTCAATTCTGAATTATCGCATGTCTGCTTAAATATAAATTAAGCTATGCTACATAATCCTTCGATAATTACAATTAACCGACATTTATATCAATACGAATGCTAATTAGAACTTTACAAATTATAGCCTAAATATATTCACTATTTAACTTAAAAATAGTGAACCTATTTTAGTTAATCCCATACCTATAAATAAATAACATTCATACACTAAAACTGGTTACAATTAACCAACAAGGATGAGTTTAATGGGACAGGTAGCATACATCGTGCCGAATAATGTTTATCAGGAAGATAACAGCACAAAACCATTGCCTGAGCAATCAGACAATACGGTTGAAATTCACTTATTACAGCAGGTATCAAACCATGATCGCCGTGCTTTTCAAGATATTTTTGCGTTATATCATCCACGTTTACAACGTTTCATTTCACGTTTTAGCCATTGCCAAGAACTAGTTGAAGAAGTTATTAATGACGTAATGTTTGTTGTGTGGCAAAAAGCCACAGACTTTCAACATCGTTCTCGCGTCTCTACTTGGATATTTGGCATTGCTTACAATAAAACCCAAAGTGCAATTATTAAACAAAGCAAACATAAAACCAGCGATATCGATGAGAGCCCTGAACAAATTGATCCAACCACCCCTTACTCACAGCTTTCCCAAGAACAAGACTTAAGCCAAATTCAAACGGCTTTAGGCAGTTTGTCATTCGAGCATCAAACCGTTATTGTGCTCACTTATATTTATGGTTATTCCTATCCAGAAATATCAGACGTAATGAGCTGCCCAGTAAACACCGTTAAAACCAGAATGTTTCATGCCCGTAAGAAGATGCAAGAATTATTACCGCAGTTTAAAACATTAAGCGATTTGGGAGGCCATGATGAATATTAAGAGTTCGACCAACTCTAAAAATATCCAGCATGACAAAATTTGGGATTTGTTACCTTGGTATGTTAATAACACATTAGAAAACTTTGAGAAAAAGCAAGTCGAGCATCACTTAGCCAACTGCACTGTGTGCAAACAAGAATTACATCAGCAACAACAATTACAAATGAATTTATTGTCTGATGATACGTTATCAAAATCAACCATATCAGCCTTTAATAAAGTAATGCAACGAATTGATGCTCAACAGTTGAATTCCAAAAATGTTGTTCCAGTTAAACGCGTATCCGAACAATTAAAAAAGTATAATACTAAACCCATCGTAAGTTCAATTGCAGCTTCATTTTTAGTTGTAATCATTATTAGCTTATTTTTTAATTCATCAAGTAACGATAAAATTTACAGTACGTTATCGGATACGCCGGCTAAAAATTCAAGTTTAAATGGTGCCAACAATTCAATCTATTTAACTCGAGTCATTTTCAATAAAAATACTAGAAAGCAAGATATTAATCAATTGTTTAAATACTTTCAGGGAGAGATAACTCATGGACCTGATAAACGCGGCATCTACACCATTGATTTTTCCAAAGCCGTTTCGTCAACAGTGCAATATAACGCGCTATTAAACAAATTAAAACAGCGGCCAGAAATACTACTAGTATCGGCAATAACAAAAGCGACTGAGTAATATAATGCGATATTTAACTCACCACTTATTATTACTACTCTGCGGCTTAATATCAGCCTGCTCTACTCCAGCACAAAAATTAGACATTGAACAATCGTCTAATATCGACAGAAATAGTCGCTCACAACAACAAATAATGGTGATGCTTCCATTATCTGATCACGAGCTTATGTATCAGAAAATCGATTTACTAAAACAGTCCTACGGAATAAAAATGGTGACCTCGTGGCCATTAAAATCAATTCAATTATATTGTGTCGTTTTTGAGTTAAACAAGCACCAATTGGCCAGCAACATCATAAACAATATAGCCAGAGAGCCCACCATCGACTCAGTACAAAAAATGAAGTTATTTCAAGTTTTCTCGAATAATACACCATTAAAAACCAAATCAATGCTGCATTTACAAAATGCCATTAAATCACTAGGCATAGAACAGGCTCATAAAATAGCAACCGGTAAAAATATTCGTATCGCCGTCATTGATAGTGGCATGGATATTAACCATCCTGAATTTAGTCGTAATATTGAAGAAGTGAAAAATTTTGTCGATAAGCCGTCCATGAGTTTTACCAGTGATATTCACGGTACTGCCATTGCAGGTGTCATTGCATCGGACAATAACAAGCAACACGGTATTATTGGTGTTGCTCCTAACGCACATTTATTGGCATTTAAAGCGTGTTGGCAGACTCAACAACAATGGGGTAAAGCGTATTGCAATAGCTTTAGTTTGGCTAAAGCCATTAATGTTGCCATTCTACGAAAGGTAAATATTTTAAACTTAAGCTTGGGTGGCCCCTATGATGCAGTACTTCAGCGACTGATACAAAAAGCACTTGAGAATAACATCACGGTGGTTGCTGCTAGTGGTTCTTATAAAGATAATAAGCTCAGTTTTCCGGCTTCGATACCGGGGGTCATTGCGGTAAATAAGAAAACCGATAAACTAAACTCCACTTATGTTACGCCAAAAACCGGCAAAAAATTATGTGCACCGGGTACTAATATAATAACCACAGTGCCTGGAAACGCTTATGATTTTTTCTCTGGCAGTTCGTTATCAAGTGCATTCGTATCGGGTTCAATTGCATTATTACTAGAAAAGAGGCCAACACTGACACCCAATCAAATATATTCTCTATTAGAAAAAAGTTCAGTAGAAGACAGCCAATCTAAATTAAAAAATATTAATTCCTGTGCCGCATTGGAATTACTCATTAAAAAAAATATTTGTAAATAATTTAAAATTACAGAACCATTTGAGGAAAAAACGCTACTTACTATGACATAAATCTCCTATGTAAAAAAGGAATATCAAAATACCAAGGACGGTCTTATTAATAAGATGCACGGTATAATAGTAATTACAACGGTATATTAAAAAGGAAGATAATCATGCATCAAACAACAGGATTATACGATAAATGGGCAGGCTTATGGAATAGAGCCAAACCATCAATATTAACAGATTATACCGTCCGGCCTTTTATATTGGATTTATGTCAACGCTATACTACCGAATCGGTGTTAGAGCTTGGCTGTGGTGATGGCTATATCGCACATGAATTAACAAAACGTGGTGCCGCGAATGTCGTCGCTATCGATCGCTCAAAAAAAATGATAATGCAAGCCCAGCAACGAAATTCATCAAAACAAAACCCAGTGAATTATTTTTCTCGAGACACAACTAATATCGATTATTTACAATCACATTCATACGATCTAGTGCTGGCTGTTTTTTTATTTAATTCTTTAAATACCAGTCAAACGACACAAATAATAAAACACGTAAAACGAATATTAAAACCTGGCGGCCAGTTCATATTTGCAGTACCACATCCATTTTTTCCATTTATATCAGACAGCCCAACCCCGTTATATTATAAAAATAGAAATTCAGGTTATTTTTCAGGTCGAAATATGCCTTTTGATGGTGAAATATTTATTCGTGAAGGCGGATCCGTTCCAGATCGTTTTATTCATAAAACCATAAATGATTACATGAACAGTCTGCGTTTAGCAAAATTTAACTCTCTACCAGAAATGCATGAACTCAGTGTTACCCAAGCCCATATTGACATCGACAAATCCTATTTTTCCCCGATGGAAGATCAACCAATTCATTTAGTATTTAACATACAAGCTTAAAACAACATAATAAGCCAGAGTATATTTACCCTCACACATTTTTAACGTATATTCACTGTCCAAGTTTATAGCAGTACAGTGGATATAAAATGCCTAAAATAATAACTATATTAATTACTATCGATAGAATCGGAAACGCAATTGCGGGTGGCAATCCGAATGCAGTAATATCGGCACGGGTTGGTTATTTTTCAAGTAAAAAGAAAACACCTTTTCGACGATATTGGCAATTTTTGGAAATCGTTATAAATTTTTCGTTTTACCCCATTGATGGGCCAAATCATTGTTTTCGTGCATTCCAAAATGATAAAAATAATAATTTTATACACGGCAGTGATTTTGCTAAAGCAACGTTAGGTATTATTATCATCTTTGCAAGCCTGTTTATCGCAGTATCTTTACGTGTAGCGACGGTAGTCATACCATCATGGCATTATAAAAGCAGACTCGCGCAACTGGAAAGTAATGAAAACTAACTATTAGCAACAAGCCTTATTATTTGGTTTAACTGCTTCGATGCTAGCGGATACAACATAATCCGTTATATTATGATCTGGTGCCCAATCTTTAATGAAATCTTTTGATTCATCTTTGGGTTGAATTTTTACGTCTTCAAAACCAGCATCTTTGATCATCGCTTCTAAATCCGAAATTAATGAGGCATTGCCCATACAGCCTGCAATTAATGCCGGATCATTACGCATGTCCTCAGGTAGCTCGATTATTGCAACCACATCTGAAATGGCTAAGCGGCCACCCAGTTTTAAAATTCGAAACGCTTCTTTAAACACTTGTGCTTTGTTTGGTGATAAATTGATAACGCAGTTTGAAATAATAACATCAGCGGTATTATTGGCAATAGGCATGTGTTCAATTTCACCAAGTCGAAATTCAACATTACTGTACTTACCTTTATCGGCATTGCTGCGTGCCTTACTCAACATGTCGGGAGTCATATCAACTCCAATAACATAACCAGTTTTGCCCACTTCTTGTGCCGCCAAAAAACAATCAAAACCGCCACCCGCACCTAAATCAACAACGGTTTCGCCAGCTTGTAGCGATGCAATGGCACGCGGATTACCACAACCCAAACCCATGTCCGCTCCAGAGGGAACATTTTCTAAATCAGACTCGCTATAACCAAGTCGGGTTGATATTAAGGTATTTATCGCATCATCATCCGATACACCACAGCAACTACTCTCGATGCCAGTTGATGTTTTGTCATTACTTGCATTTGCAACTTTAGCATACGCCTCGCGCACATCCTGTCGATGCTCATCCTGTTCTTTATTTTTGCTTGATGTTTTTGGTGGGCAACAGTTACTCATGATTTATCTCCAATTTTTTTAACTAGCTAAAAAAAGCTTTTAATTCAGTTAATACTGCGGGGTCTACCCAACAGTCAACGTTTTTACCGCGACGTTCCATCTGCACCAAGCCGGCTCGATGCAATTCCTTAATATGGTGCGATAAGGTAGACGGTGCAATATCGAGCCCCTCGCCTAAATCACCAACACAAAATTTTATGGCTTCATCGGCACTGCATTTTGTACCCGGTTCACAGCAGTTCATTAAGCGATTAAACAATACTAATCTATGCGTATTGCTGAGTGCTTTAAACATATCGGCTTGACGTTCAATAGTTTTATAATTCGACATATATCGAACTATAGAACAGAAAGTTATTTTGTGCAATGGTAGTCTTTAAATTAATGAAATTGAATATTATTTTTTATAAGTTATTGTTTTTATTATTTATTTAAAAATAACAGTGCAAACCATCAACGAACGCTACATCACTAATCACTACAATTATTGTAAGAAGTTACATCCAAAGTAGACTATGATAGATATTAAAACGTTTTGTAAAACCAATAATAACAATGCAGCGAAACCACCAACCGTTCATAAACCGAGAGATTTATTACCTATTTCAATTTTGTGCGGTAATCATCATCATCGGAATACTTATTAGTAACGCCTCTAAACATTATTTAACAATCTTAAAAATTTCCACCTCAACTGCTGCGCTGGCTTCATCCGGCCCATTAAAATCTGAGATACATGCCTTTTATGTCAAGTATGGATATTGGCCCGACAACCAACACTTTAAACAACTCGGTGAATATATTAATAATACAGTAACGGATATCATAATCGAGAAAGGATCATTCCACCTTTATTTTAATAAAAAATTTAACCACGATTCTAACTCAGCTCCGCAGGTTTTATCATTTAGAAAAGCCCAATTTCAAACACAACTCGATACGCCAATATGGT
>CAYQUC010000113.1:0-9505 GCA_964420605.1 uncultured Thioalkalispiraceae bacterium
AGATACCTCAATATTTCTTTCATTGTATACAATGCTAGCTAACGCTAGCATTGATGTCAAGTGCAAGCAGAAAGATATCGAGATTCAATATTTTCGGTAAGTATTTGATATTATTAACTTAAAACTGCAACACTGCTTTTTGATTATGCCAGGGTTGTGCGTGCTTCCCCATAATATCCGCATGACCAGTCCATCGATAGCAGTCTAATTGCGCCAGTGTGTTAACCATATTGGCTTTTAATGGGTTGAGATGAATGTAACGAATAAATTCGAGTAGATAATTATCAGCATCGCATAAGATGGATTTAAAACGATTTTGAAAGACATAGCCACTGCGTTTTTTACGATGATTGTAGTAAGTGGCATAACCACTGAGCAATTTACTCATTAAGTGACTCAGTGGTGATAATGAAACACGGATGAGTAAGTGATAATGGTTGGACATGATGGCAAATGCGAGGCACTCACTATCGGTTTGTTCTAGTGCGATACCCAAACGTTCCAGAAAATCGATTTTATCATCGTTACTGGAAAATATATGGCGACGCTCCAATCCTCGCCCCATTACTATTGCTTGTGTAAACAGTAAAGGATGTAGGGTTTGCTAGACTAACACCATTAGCTATAATTTTTGTATCATTACTATCAATAATACGGTACTCATTACTTCCTGCACTTATCGGAACTAGGCGCTTACCGTTTAAACAAAACCTATCCTCAATCGTATAATCTGTTGAACGGATCTTTCCATCCAAAGCCAATGTTTGTGCACATCGTGTTATTGAAGATAACCCACTAAGTCCCCACCCCATTCCAATTAAACTATTTCCTTTTTGACTTGAATAAGTTAGAGATAAATTGGGCTGTATTTTATTAATACCAGGCGGAATTGACAATGGAATACTATAAGTAGCGCTACCATTATTACTGACCTTAAAATTCCCTAACGTTGCACCGGCATAATGAACAGCTGCAAAAGAATTCTGAATACCCAGCATTAAAAATAGAAATAAAATTATTAGGGAAAGCTTAGACGTAAATAAATTCATATTATCGCTCCATGAAGTATAAAGACAACCCCATAAAGTTTTAATCTAACTC
Source organism: uncultured Thioalkalispiraceae bacterium (assembly GCA_964420605.1). Lineage (GTDB taxonomy): Bacteria > Pseudomonadota > Gammaproteobacteria > UBA6429 > Thiohalophilaceae > CAYQUC01. The sequence goes on from CAYQUC010000113.1 coordinate 1,102, forward strand.
AAGAAAAAATCAATATAATTATTTTTATTTTATTAGTTTCTTATTAATTTCTGAGTATCATATAACCCTATCGTTCTAAGGTCAATATGTTAAATTAAATTTTCAAGAAACTTAGATGATTTTAAATTATTTGGATCATGTGTTATTACATATCACTAAAACGGCAGCAGAACACCGATTTTAATAGATAGTTGTGATATATTGGCACCAACTAGTTTGATGTGTTCAATTTGGTGCTTTATGATACCTCAGTAGTTTAAAATGGATGCCGGCCTAAACACTACCGGCATAACGGTCAGTATTAACTACCTTATCGGATTAACAATTTTAAAATAATATTATTTACTTATACATATTCCTTACCGCTTAACAACGCCACTGCCATCACTGCTACGCCTTCACCTCGCCCAGTAAAGCCCATTTTCTCCGTTGTTGTTGCTTTAACATTGACACAGCTCAACCCTGCATCTAGATCTGATGATAAGTTTAATTGCATATCATCTATGTGTGGTGCCATTTTTGGTTCTTGGGCAATAATAGTAATATCGACATTTTCTATTTTAAATTTTCGTTCGTGCATTAGTTTTACGACGTGTTTTAATAGTATACGGCTATCGATGTTTTTGTATTCTTCTTTAGTATCGGGAAAATGATGGCCAATATCACCCATCCCCATTGCTCCAAGTAATGCGTCGCATAATGCATGGATTAGTACATCGCCATCGGAGTGTGCTAAAAATGTTTTATTGTATGGAATGGTTACGCCACCCAAGATAATGTTTGATCCGTCGGTGAATTTGTGAGCATCGAAGCCATTACCAATTCTGAACATATTTCTACTTCCTGTTGATTGTGTTTTTATCTTACTAGTTTAATATCACGTTTGACTAAATTTAAATAAACTATTTTAGTTTTTTAAATAAAACTCTGCTAACGCTAAATCTTCTGGTCGTGTGATTTTTATATTTTGTGCACTACCTTCAATAAGTAAAGGTTGATAGCCTTTTGCTTCTAATGCAGAGGCTTCGTCGGTAATATCATTTTTATTTTTAATGGCTGATTCTATAGCATCATATAACATGCCATAACGAAACATTTGTGGGGTTAAAGCGTGCCATAAATATTGTCGTTCAGTGGTATGTAATATTTTTCCGTAGGAATTGGCGCGTTTCATGGTGTCTCGTACCGGAACGGCTAATAGTCCACCAATGTCATCGTCTTTAACTTTATTGATTAATTTGGTCATGTCGTCTAAAGACAGACATGGTCGGGCAGCATCGTGTACTAGTACCCAATCGTTTATGTTGCATTTATCTTTTATTGCTTTTAACGCATTAAACACTGACTCGAATCGTTCGGCTCCACCTTCTGCGGTTATTATTGGCGTGTTATTTATCGTTTGATGATTTGGCCAGTAATCGTCGTTTTTCGATATCGATACAGCTATACCTTGGATACTGTCGTGTGAGCTTAGTATATCTAAAGTATGATCTAAAATTGTTTTGTTGTTAATTTTTAAGTATTGCTTTGGGATAGCTTGTTTCATGCGAGAGCCAACACCTGCGGCTGGTACTATAGCCCAGTAACGAGCTGCGGTTTGAGGTTGATTTTCTGACATTGACCTTGATCCACATTGTTATTGATACGGCTTAATTCAAAGATATAAAATAAGCGTTTATATATTTATTTTTTATTTGATAATTTTGGATCAACAAGTTGAATGAATGTTTCACCATCTTTGATCATACCTAGTTCACTTCTGGCGCGTTCTTCCACTGCTTGATTGCCTTTTTTTAAATCCAGCACTTCGCCTGTCAGTGCGCTATTGCGTTCTTTTAATTTATTATTCTCTTCTTTTTGCTGTTTTACTGTTTTTTCTAATTTCCAAACTGTAACTAAACTGCTTTCACCAAACCACAGATCATACTGTAATATGATGGTTAAAATTAACAGAATGGAAATTAGAATTTTCATCACTAATAACTACGGCATTTAACTTAAATGCTTAAACGATGCTTTACCAGGATAAACTGCTTTATCACCTAATGATTGTTCGATACGTAATAATTGATTGTATTTCGCAACACGATCAGAACGTGACATTGAACCGGTTTTAATTTGCCCTGCTGCTGTTGCAACGGCTAGATCAGAAATTGTAGTATCTTCTGTTTCACCTGAACGATGTGATATCACTGCGGTATAACCAGAATTTTTTGCTAGTTCAATGGCTTCTAATGTTTCTGTTAATGTGCCGATTTGATTTACTTTAATCAAAATTGAATTTGCAATATTTTTGTCGATTCCTTGTTGGAATATTTTTGTATTGGTTACAAATAAATCATCACCGACTAATTGCACTTTATCACCTAAGCGTTCGGTTAATAATTTCCAACCATCCCAATCACCTTCGTCCAGACCATCTTCAATGCTGATGATAGGATATTTATCGACCCACGATTCTAGAACATCGATAAATTCTGATGCTGTTAATACTTTACCTTCAGATGTTAAATGATATTTTCCGTCTTTATAAAATTCGCTACTAGCGGCATCGATTCCAATAAAGATATCAACACCAGGTTTATAACCAGCTTGTTCGATGGCTTCAATAATTACTTTAAGTGCTGATTCATTTGATGGAAGATCGGGTGCAAAACCACCTTCATCACCAACTGCGGTGTTCATGCCTTTCGCGCTTAACACTGATTTTAAATTGTGAAAAACTTCTGCGCCGTATCGAACGGCTTCTGAGAAACTGGGTGCACCGACGGGAATGATCATGAATTCTTGTAAATCGACGCTGTTATCAGCATGTGAGCCACCGTTGATGATATTCATCATTGGTACTGGTAATGTGTAATTACCGTCTTTTGAAAGATAGGCGTATAGTTCTTTATTTTCAGCTAATGCAGCTGCTTTAGCACAAGCTAATGACACGGCTAATAATGCATTTGCGCCGAGTTTTGCTTTGTTTTCAGTGCCATCTAGGTTGAGCATGATTTTATCGATGGTTTGTTGTTGTGCTGCGTCTTTACCTTTTAGGGCATTGTTGATATCGACATTGATATTATTGACGGCTTTTAATACACCTTTTCCCATGTAGCGTGATTTATCGCCGTCGCGTAATTCGATTGCTTCGCGGGATCCGGTTGATGCGCCTGATGGTACGGCTGCACGACCCATGATTCCTGATGTTAGATAAACATCGGCTTCTACGGTTGGGTTACCACGGGAGTCGATAACTTCACGGGCGATAATTTTTTCGATATTTGTGTTTGACATTTATTTTGCTCTTTCCTGGTTTTTTAATTCAATTATTGTTTTGTATCTTTCGGTGGTTTCACTCAGAGGATTAAATGTACTTTAGTGATACATTTTATTTCTGAGCAACTGGATCCCGGCTCAAAAGATTACCGGGATGACGTTTTTTGTGTTTCATTTTACTTCTAAGCAGTGGATCCCGGCCAAAACATTGTCGAGATGACGGCTTTTTAATTTACCTTGTTGCTACATAAACTCACTTTCGATAAAGCCTGCTGATTTTACGGCACTATCAATTGATTTTAGTGTTATTAGTAATTCTTTCATTCGATCTAGCGGCCATGAGTTGGGGCCATCACTTAATGCTTTAGCTGGATCGGGATGTGTTTCCATAAAAACACCGGCGATGCCGGCGGCCATTGCTGCACGAGCTAACACTGGAACAAATTCACGTTGTCCACCAGATGTACCGCCTTGACCACCGGGTTGTTGTACTGAATGTGTTGCATCGAATACCACTGGGCAGTTGGTATTACGCATGGTTGCTAAACCACGCATATCGGATATTAAGGTGTTATAACCAAACGAGACCCCACGGTCACATACCATAATTTGTTCATTACCCACTTCTTTGGCTTTTTCAATCACATTAATCATATCACCTGGTGCTAAGAACTGTCCTTTCTTAATGTTAACCGGTAAATTTTGTGATGCAACATTTTGAATAAAATTAGTTTGGCGGCATAAAAATGCGGGAGTTTGCATTACGTCGACGACTGCTGCAACTTCATTCAACGGGGTGTCTTCATGCACGTCGGTTAATACGGGTACGCCAATTTGATCTTTTACTTTTTCTAAAATGGCTAAACCTTTTTCTATTCCGGGACCACGATAACTTTTGCTCGAAGTACGGTTAGCTTTATCGTAAGACGACTTAAAGATGAATGGTATTTTAAGCTCGTCGGTAATGGCGGCGAGTTCACCGGCTGTATCCAAAATTAACTGCTCACTTTCAATGACGCACGGTCCGGCAATTAAAAAAAATGGGTGTTCTATACCTACTTCAAAGTCACATAATTTCATACTACTGCTGTTTCCATACTGTTATTATTCTGGTCAGATTCGTTATCTTTACTGTATTCTCGTGCAGCGCTGACAAAACCGCTAAACAGTAAATGGCCATCTCGTGGTGTTGAGGTAAATTCTGGGTGAAATTGACAACCCACAAACCATGGGTGTTCTTTCACTTCGACTACTTCAACTAAATTACCATCAATTGACTTACCGGTAAATTGTAAACCCGCATCTTGTAATTGCGTTAAATAATTATTATTAAACTCAAATCGATGACGGTGTCGCTCAATGATTTCGTCTGATTGATAACACTGCTGGATCACACTGCCGCTAGTTAATTTACACGATTGTCCACCTAGGCGCATGGTGCCACCTAAATCAGATTCGGAGCTTCGATGTTCAACTGTGCCGTCTTCGGTTTGCCATTCGGTTATTAACCCTATCACTGGATGCTCGGTATCTTTATTAAATTCAGTGCTATGTGCCGTTGTAAGGCCGGCTTTATTTCTGGCGTATTCAATGACGGCTACTTGCATACCGAGACAAATGCCAAGGTACGGTACTTTGTTTTCTCGCGCATATTGTACAGCGGCTATTTTTCCTTCGACACCCCGTTCGCCAAAACCACCAGGAACTAAAATACCGTCCATGGATTTAAGAATATCAATACCTTCTTTCTCAAGTTGCTCTGAGTCAACATAGGTTAATTTTACTTTGGTTAAAGTATGAATGCCTGCATGGATTAATGCTTCTGATAATGATTTGTATGATTCTGTTAACTCAACATACTTACCCACCATGGCAATATTAACCACAGCCGTTGGATTTTCCATGGCTTTAACTACGGCATCCCATTCGGATAAATCCACTGGTTTGGTTGTTAGTTGAAGTTTATCGATAACAATGTCATCTAAACCTTGTTCTTGTAACAAACGGGGTATTTTATAAATTGAATCAACATCCACAACCGAGATAACTGCACGTGCTTCAACATTGGTAAACAAAGCTATTTTTGCTTTTTCATCTTCAGGTAATGGGCGATCAGAACGGCACAATAAAACATCGGGTTGAATACCAATTGAGCGTAATTCTTTTACTGAATGTTGTGTTGGCTTTGTTTTTAACTCACCGGCTGTTGGTATATAGGGTAGTAATGTTAGGTGTAAATACAGCACATTATCGTGTCCTAACTCTACACCCATTTGCCGAATGGCTTCTAGAAATGGTAATGACTCGATATCACCTACGGTACCACCAATTTCAACCATTGCGACATCCATCCCTTTCGCACCGGCTTTTACAGAACGGATGATTTCATCGGTAATGTGTGGGATAACCTGAACAGTTGCACCCAAGTATTCACCGCGGCGTTCTTTACGAATCACGCGCTCATAAATGGTGCCTGTCGTAAAGTTATTGGACTGTCGCATGGGGCTGCGAACAAAACGTTCGTAATGCCCAAGATCCAAGTCGGTTTCCGCCCCATCTTCAGTAACGAATACCTCACCGTGCTGAAATGGACTCATCGTACCTGGATCAACATTAATATACGGGTCTAATTTTAAAAGTGTTACTTTTAATCCCCTAGACTCAAGTAATGATGCTAGTGATGCACCTGCAATTCCTTTGCCGAGTGACGATACAACACCACCTGTTACAAAAATGTATTTTGTCATTAATTTGCCATTTTTATGTATTTTGTTGTTCTAGCCATTACGTTATTGCATATATCGCTAGAATAATTTAATCTGTAATCCCATGATAACATTGAAATAATACTATATTAATACTATTAGGATGATAGATTATCTCTAGAGTGATAATAATGAAACTTTACTCTACCTATTTTCGTTGTTTTCGGTACTTTTTTCAATCTTTGATGCACTTTTTGGTTTATATATTTTCACTTTCAATCACAATTCCCTGCTCATTTGAAGCCGCCGCAAAAGGGTCACAGATACAATACCCGACAATTTGAGCTAGCTCATCCCCGATGTAAACTAATGGTATTTTAGAACGCATCCACGGTGGGATAGCCCACTCTTGAAATAACTTCTTTAAACTGTGGTGATTTGCACGGCCTTGTGGCTGACACCGCTCACCACCCTGACGATATCGAATATTCAGTGTTTCATTGCTAATTAATATTCGTTTAATTCCATGACCAAGTGCTTCTTTTGATACTAGTCGCTGCCCTGTTAATTCACCAGTTAACGCCAGCGCACTGGATATATGCCAACGTTCAGGCTTTAGAGCAGCGTTGTTTTTTGTTGCTGCGAGGACATACAAAACACCTCGGTAACGACAAACTTGAGTATTTTTCCATGTTACTTTGGGCTGACTGTCATTAGCGGCAGGAATGACTTCATTAAAAATTCGATTTAAATGCGCACTATTGATTGCATCAAAATGATGTCGTTGTTCTATCCAATAACGTACTATATTTTTTTGGCGTGGTTTACTAAGTTGGTTTAATTTTTCAATCGAAATTCCGGCAAAGATATCGATAGACTTTACAACTTCCCAATCAAGTTCAGCTAACTCACGTAAACAGACAACCGCTTCGGCTTGATGTTGTGTAACCCTGCTCAAGGTTTTTGACAATGAGGGCCAACGTTGTTTCAACACTGGCATAACTTCATGCCGAATTCTATTTCGATCAAAACGGGTATCAACATTACTCGGATCATCTATCCAATCCAGTTTATGCTGTTTTGCATAGTTAATGATGACACTTTGTTCAATCATTAAAAAAGGCCGTATCACTTGATTATCGCCCAATAATTTCATTTTAGGCATTGCACTTAATCCTCGTGGACCCGCACCACGAATCAATTGCAATAATAGTGTTTCAGCTTGATCATCCTGATGATGAGCAACCAGCAAGGCATCATTTTGTGGTAAAAACGAGGCTATTGCTTGATAACGCGCTTCGCGTGCAGCAGCTTCGGGACTTTGACCTGTTTGTGGTAACGCATTAACTTTGAGTAATTTAAATTTAATACCAAAATCAACGCAGACTTGTTCGCAATGCCTACTCCATTCATCGGCACGTTGTTGTAAGCCATGATCTACATGAACTGCTGCTATGTTAATTGTGCTATCGTTATTCGCGGTAGCTAATTGCGAGAGACTGTATAATACGTGCAATAAAACATGCGAATCACAACCACCACTATAGGCAACCCAATAACAATCTGCTTTGGGCAGACTCATTAGTGTAGCTTGCAATTCGTTTTGAAGTGGCATGGAATAAATCGCTGTGTTAAATTTTATCGCCAATTAACTTCAGCTTCGATCAAACAATTTTAATTTTGTTGTTTTCGTTGCTAACAAAAGTTATTCGCATTGACTAGCGGGATCTAATTGTTACTGCTAAGAAGAGCCCCTGCCAAAACCATGTTGACTAGATTAGTGTTTTCCAATTAAATAGACCGTAGCAATACCCGTTTGAAAAAAATCATAATGTTACGATTCATTAAACTGTCCATAGGACATTAAACGTTGATAACGTGTTTCAACTAGGTTATCGATTGGCAGCGAACCTAATGATTCTAAACTACTCAACAGTGCTGTTTTTACTCGTTGCGCTGTGAGTTCAATATTACGGTGCGCGCCACCTAATGGTTCTTCAATAATTTCTTCAACGAAACCCAGTTCTTTTAAACGTGGTGCAGTGAGTCCCATTGCTTCTGCGGCTTCGGATGCTTTGTCGGATGACTTCCATAATATCGAGGCACAACCTTCAGGTGAAATAACGGAATATGTACTGTACTGCAACATTAACAACCTATCACCAACGCCAATGGCTAATGCGCCACCAGAGCCGCCCTCACCTATAACCGTAGAAATAATTGGTGTTTTTAATTGTGACATGACTAATAGGTTTTTTGCGATAGCTTCACTTTGACCGCGTTCTTCTGCACCAACGCCAGGATAGGCACCTGGGGTGTCAATGAATGTCAGGATAGGCAGTTTATAACGCTCGGCCAATTCCATTAAACGTAAAGCTTTTCGATAACCCTCTGGACGCGGCATACCAAAATTTCGTCGAATTTTTTCTTTGGTA
>CAYQUC010000114.1:0-9502 GCA_964420605.1 uncultured Thioalkalispiraceae bacterium
ACACATTTTAAGATATTTTTAATATGCTTAAGTATAAATTCTAGCGACGTTTTTTTCGTCTCATACATTTAGGTTTCACACCGGAGCTAATATCACGCGTAAATTTCATCGGCTCGGTGTCGTTTATGAGCAAATAGAGTTCACGTGTATTAATTTTGTGAATTCTAGCTTTTCGTATTTTTTTAAATTCGGACAGTGCTTTTCCTATTTTGGTGACATTGAATGTTAGCATACTACCCGAAACAGACCATTTCCCAGATTGAGAATTATATTGACCCACGTCGATAAAATGCTTGGGTTTTGGTTTGCCACTGGCTTGACCAAAGCTCCAACGATTATAAAATCGAAAAAGAATTTTTTTATTTTTGGCTCGACTACTATTTTTATTAAAACTCCATACGCCTTCTAACAATTCTGATTTTGAAGCATCTTTACAGCTTTTGCTTTTAGTTGCATCAGTCGATTGAGCATCAATTTTGTTACTAGTATTGCCCATTGCTTTGGTTTCTTGTGCGGCGGGTGGGGTGGACGAATAATGTATTTTTCCATTTTCATCGGTCCACTTGTATATTTTTGCGGCATTACACTGAGCTGACAGTAATAGAAGTAAACCAGTCAACATCAGTTTAATGGTGTATTTTGATTGTGAATTAGTAGATTTTATCATTTTCTTTTATATTCACGTAATTTATCTTTTAAGGGTTTCATTTTTTTATCGTAGCGTTGAGTGCATTGATGAAATGTTTCAGCATCGTCACCAACCAATATAGTGGGTTGCCCGGGTTTAATATTATATACTTTTTTGAATTTAACAGGATCAAGAGGACATTCTCTATCTTTTTCGTGCTGTAACCGTTGGTATTCTTTTTGAATTTTATCCAACTCAATACTTCGTTTGTAAGCCGTTGATGTTAAAAATTTAAGACGTTCGTTTGCCCAGCTAATTCTGCATGACGTTTCTTCATACCATTTTTTTGTTTTTTTTAATTCCTGCTTGTTTTTAGTTGTTCTTTTAATTTCGTTATAATGTTGTTCAGCTTGTTTTTGAATGAGGGTCCACTCTTTTAATCCAAGTTTTATATTTTTAACAACTAAGGCATCGGTTAAACGAGCGTTGGGCAGTTCGAGTTTTCCACAGTAAAGATAGCGTCCCTTTTCGTAGGGTTTCATTTTTACGGTTCCTGCTGTACCACCAATTTTAACAATGTTATCTGTTACATTGTCTTTTTTTGAGGGTTCGGTTTGTGAGTAATGGACTTGCCCTTTATCATCAACCCATTTATAAAACTTTCCGGCTGCATTGGCCAGATTTGAATAAATAACAGCTGTGATTATTAACGCGAAGATCAGCTTTATGGAATGTAATATATAGCCTGTAGTGTCTATTTTAATCATTTTTGTTTGTTATGTTTTTTTTAGTGCGTAAATATTTCTTAATTTTTCCAGTTTTGTTTGATCGGATTTGAAGAGAGTCATCAGTTAAAATTGTAACGAAATATTTCTCAGTTTTATTTGTTTTGCTTAAACGGCCGCCTGGAATTACTTTGTCCATTTTGAAATGGAATAGCAACTCTGGTTCATTATATTCCCATTCACCTTGGTACAGTGTAGTATAATATCGTTTTGTCATACCTTTAATAGTAAAAATCCCTGCATCACTGAAATTAATATCGTTTTTTTCAGTTGCACCTTTCCAGTAGCCCACTATTTTTTGCATAGAAGGCGATATTTTAATAAACGATTCTTTTCGATATCCCTTTCGGGAATAATGAATTTTTGTATTAGTGAGATCACTGACCAAAATCAATTCAGAACCAGTGGCTTTTACGACAAAAAATGTTTCGTTAGTACCCTGTTTATTAATTTTTTTATGAATATTGTAACTTAACGTAAGAATTTTACCTGACAATTTCCAGCTTGCTCGAATAATATTTTTTTGTATTTTTCCGTTTATTATTTCATTAATACTAACCCCTTTGAAATTAATGTTTAATTGATAGTTTTTACTGTGCTGTTGATAAAGCCATATTCCTTTTATATTGTCGCTAATGTTATTTTTTGTATTACTTGATGATGATAAAGTTTGAAAATCTTTTTTAACATTGTGTGGCGGGAAATTGCTAAATTGGGTGACTCCATCGTCATCTACCCATTTATACATTTTTGACAGAGCAGGTTTTTGTGATGCTATAAAACAGAATAAAATAATTAAAAATGTTATTGAGTATCGATAGTGAATGTTAACTGGATTTTTCATATTATTTCAATAAACTGCCACCGAGTAATTGTTTCTTATATTTACGTTGTTTTCCCGTTTTCTGATGTGTTATGGTTAGTAATTCATTACTGTAGATTATAGTATAATATTCTATTGTGCCAATTTTATCAGTATATGTTGAGTTTCCGGTATATTGTAATTCAATACTGTTATTTCTGAGTATCCAGTTTCCACGATAATTTGAGCGTACTTTTGATTTTTTATAGCGTCCTTTATCAAACGTATAAAATGAAGAGGCAGTAAATTCCAGAATATTTCCATTATTTACATTCAGCCATACACCATAGAGATCGTTGTCATATTTTGATTGGCTTTGGTTGTATCTAACAAGCTTAATGAAATTATAGAGCTTATTATCTGTTGAACGTATATTTAATTGAGTTGTGGTAAATTTAATTATTATATATTTTTCAATTAAACCACCTTTATTTTTGGCGTTATTGCTGTTTATGTATTTAAACTGTAATACACCATTATCGTTATCAAAATAACCCTTTCCGATAGTGTAACTGGTGTGACGGTCGTTGATGACACTAAACTGAAAGCTATCATCTTTAAAATATAATCGGTATTTTATGCCCGACGATGTTCCATACCAATTGCCATTAAGTGTTTTTCTGGTTACACTTTTCTTAGTGGTGTCTCTATAAATTTTTTTGAGCTGCTGACTTGGACCTGGGGTTTGAGTGAATTGAACTTGACCATTGTCATCTGTCCATTTGTATATTTTTCCGGCTATTAATAACGGACAAAATAAAATCAATATTAATATTTTATTTTTCATTATTTATTAATTAAAAAACATCAGTCGGCACTTCATCAGGAGCGCCATCGGCACCATTTTCGTATAAATATTTTTTTAAGCCATTATCGTATTGGACAAAATCAATTACGGTTTTGCCATTGTTTAGTTTAGCGTTCAAGTCAGCACCATTTTCAACTAATATTTTAACAATATCGATTCCAGAATTTCGTACGGCATACATTAGTGGTGTCCGATTGTTGTAATATTGTGTGGTTTTTTCTATGTCGGCACCCTGCTCTAATAAATACTGTATTACTGCTGTACTACGATTAAATATAGCACGCATTAAAGGTGTTTCACCTCGATAAACACCGTTGATATCTGTTCCGGCATCTAAGGCCTGTGTTATATCATCTAGATTTTTTTGATGTACCGCGATCATCAAGTCATTCATATTTTCAGTTGCAGTGGATAAACACGGTGGTTCAATATTAATAAATAGTTTTTTGTCGATAGCGTTAGTGACACACTTCCATTCTAATTGTCCTGTTGTTGTTACACCAAATGAAGGACTAATTTTAAATCCAATACCGTTCACTATATTTTTTCTAAAGTGGATAATAATAAAGCCACCTTGAACTCGAATACTGCGTACAAACTGTCCTGTAATATTTCCGGCTGCAGCAAGACTTAATTCTTTATTGTTTCGCGGTAAATTATTGCCATAGGAATAATATTCTTCAATTTTGGCTTGTATCGGGGCCGCAAGTGTCATTGCTTCTTTAATGTGTTCTTCAGTGATGGCGATTTGTTCAACATCTGAATCACATGAGGGTAAGTTGAACCCTGCATAAAGTACTAAAAATACGGTTACTAGTAAAATTGCACGATTTTTCATTGAATTAACTCAACAATATTAATTAGAGGTTTTAAGTAAGTACACCATGTATTATTTTTCAATTGGATATTTATGTGATGATTATTATTTTCAAAAATCATTTTAAAACTATTAGAAACGTATTCATTGACTGTCATTATGGTATTAGACCCTATTTTATTAGCGGCATTTTTAGCATTAACTTTACTTGTTTAGCATCCTAAATATAAATTAGTTATTATAATATGTTTTTTATTCTGTTTTATTATAAATACAGTATTCAAAGTGGGGTTACGGTTGTATATTTTAGTCAATAGAAAAAGTTGAATTAATTTTTACGCATTATTTTATGGATACTTTGTTGCCAATTATTATTTTCGGCTTGGTCTGCCAGTTTTGTTGAGCATCCAACTTCATTTTCATACCACCCATGGTGTTGTTGCAATGGTTCCACTTCGTAACCCCAAACGGCACCATCGGCATCTTGTGCAACCCAGTTAACCCAGTTTGGTATAATTAAATTGTCAAGAATCATTTCGCATTAGATCATTTAACTCATCATCCATGTGCAACATTGTGAGTTCGGTGAAGCCACCAATCCATTTTCCATCGATTGTTAGTTGTGGAACGCTACGTGCGTTATTTGTTAGCTGGCCCATTTCTTTATAAGCATCACGATCGGTGTCAACTCTTGCTTCTTCATAGGCGATCCCCCACTTGTTTAATAGTGTTTTTGTTTTATCACATATCGGGCAGGTTCCGGTGCTATAAATTTTTACTCGGGCATTTTGGTTTTGCATGTTGTCACTCTTCTTAATATAAAATTATAATATTCAAGATATGTTAAATTGATTGATAGTTTAACGAATTTTGGCTTTACAAACTTGTATAAAGTTACTTTTTATTGTAGTAAGTACTCACCTTAAAACTTTTTTTAATTATTGTAAAACTGATTTGCACTTTTGTTACAGAATATTTCTTTATGTTCTTTAGCTAAGACGTTATTATTCAATGACATTTGATTTGAGTTATTCCTTAAACCGGTGAGAACAATGGAAGTATTAACAAATTTAATTTGGAAAAAATACGCTAACCCATGGAGTGTTTGGGTTCGTTTTATTATTTTACCCTTGTTAATTATGGCTGCGTGGAGTCGAGTTTGGATTGCTGAGTGGTCATTAGTTTTAATTTCACTAACGATAATTTGGATTTGGTTTAATCCAAGGGTATTTCAAAATAAACAGACTGATAACTTATGGACCATGCAGGCTATTCTTGGCGAAAGGATTTGGTTGAATCGCAAAAATATCTATGTTCCTGAACAACATTTTTTTGTGATTTATGCATTGCAGTTGTTCGTTATGTTAAGTTTTTTTAGCAGCGTTGTTGGTGTCATTATTTTAAACATTTGGTTAACAGTTATGAGTTTAGTGCTCACCTGCATGAGTATGTGTTGGTTTTTAGACCGGATGGTGTGGTTGTATAATGACGATAAACAAATGCGTGACAGAAATAAACTTAAATTACAGCAACAACAACGAAGGAGTACACGAAAAAAACATTTATCAAAAGTAACAGTTTAATATTTTTGACTGAGAGCATCATTGTCATGCCTCTGTCATATAATTATTGCAAAATGTAAAGCCAAATTGTCTCGTTGCCATATATAGAATTTAAGAGTTTAGCGGGATAAATTTATAATAATAAAAAACAATATTGAGGAACTATGGTGAACAATATTAAAAATAAAACTCTTAAAATTGTAAAATGGAAAGCAAAACTAAATGTAACTGATTCAGAAATAACGTATGCCGTTAATAATATGGTTCAAGATTTAAACCAACTAAAAGGCTTCGTTAGTCATACGCTATATAAGACAGAGTATGATGAGTGGATTGATGTTAATTATTGGGAGTCTGCCGAAGATGCTAATAATTCTAATTGTAAAATGTTAGAAAAAGAGTCGTTCACGACACTGATTGAGCTAATTGATGTTGCTTCGGTGAATGTTGATATCCTAGATGAAAAAATTTAATTAACACAATCAGAAACGACGAAAGAATTCGTCGCTCTTAGGTTATGGATTGCTTTTATTTAAAGTTTGAAATTAGTTAAAACTTCCTCTAGCTCACCAACAACTTGTTTTAATAGTTTATTATCTCTGGTTGATTTATATTCGGATAATAAGATAAAGGTTGTGGCAGGATTTATCACTGCATCGAGATAGATTCCGGTTTTACTTTTGTCTGCCAACAAAGCATCGGGGATGCCTTTACCTTTTAAATAGGCTTTTTCGTGCCACTGAGCCTCTATTTGACTAAGTGATAACGACTTCATCTGGTCTGCCTGGGCAACGATTAACTTCATCATTTTTGCCGCTTTAGGGTTAGTTGCACCATAATCTTTAGAAGCCGCTTTACCCAAATTTAATAATTGACCTTGTATTTTAATTAATTCATCAATATTCTTTATTTGTCCACTTTTGGCTTGTTCTATAGTAACATTCGCTAGTTTTTTAAATTCAGATAAATCATGAGCGATAACAATTGAGTTAAAGCCAAAAGTTAGTGCAATTACTGTTACGCACTTAGACATAAATATGTTCATTCAAAAATCCCCTTGATTTTTTTATAACGAAATAAATTAATGTTTTATAAAGTGTGCCAATAACATCAGGTACGATGCAATACTCGCATATAAATTATAAGAGCAGCAATAAAAGATCAAATAATTATTAAGAAATACATAACGATGTAAGTGGAATTATACAATTGTGAAAGCTTTGTTTTTAAATGGCTACATATAGTAACTTGTTAATTATTACTATATTTGTTATTCGCTGTTAGTATTGTAGTTCTAATAATGCGGGATTAGCTAAGTTGTTAAGCTCTAGCTCTGTTTGATTTTAATCTTGGCTCTCAAAAGAAAAGCCGCAATTAATTGGTGTAATAAACTCTGATTGGGTTCGGGGATATTTTCTGCAGCTCATTGGACGAATTTGATAGATTGCACAATAGCTAGAGTTCTCGTCATTATAACGTAAGAAGCTACAGGGGTTTGGTAACCGACAACAGTCACCGCAGGAGGTACAACTACCAACTCTATTGTTCGCTACTGGCAGAACACTGCCGAACAAGCGTTTGATTTTATTTTTGATGGGACTATCCAAATGTACTGAAAATACGTAGTTTATGTTTAATAGTAAAATTGTTAAATTGAATATATCAAATTAGAATAAATAGGAGTGTCTAAAGTTGGCATTCTCCGTATAATCTGCACTGATTATTTGACTAATTTTTATACGAAGTATCATTATGAGCCGGTTTCTAGAATTTATACGATTATTGTCCATTGCGCGCGTTTTAAGCCGGCATCGTCTCGATGAAGTGCTGCTAGCAAGCCATCTGTTTCGCCCTTTACGCTGGTTTAGAGTGTTTGCGCCCTGGAGCTGGTTGCGCAGTGGTAATATTGACCGTGCGACGAGCATTCGCTTATCGCTTGAGGAATTAGGGCCAATTTTCGTTAAACTTGGTCAAATATTGTCCACTAGAAGGGATCTATTACCCGATGATATTGCCGATGAGTTAAGCAAACTCCAAGATCAGGTTCCGGCATTTGACAGCCAGCTCGCCAAAGCCATTATTGAAAAAGCCTATGGTCGTACCATCGCTGAGATATTCGCTGAATTTGAAATGACCCCGCTGGCCAGTGCTTCGGTTGCACAGGTGCACTGCGCAAAGCTGCATAGCGGTGAAGAAGTGATTGTAAAAGTATTGCGGCCTGATATAGCACCGGTGATAAAACGTGATATCCGGCTAATGTATTCTATAGCGCGAAAAGTAGAACGCTACTGGTCTAATGGCAAACGTTTACACCCGGTTGCGGTCGTGCGTGAATTTGAAAAAACCATACTAGACGAACTGGACTTTATGCGCGAAGCCGCTAATGCGAGTCAACTTCGAAGTAACTTTGATAAGTCTGACATTTTATACGTTCCTGAAGTACATTGGGAATACTCACGCAGCAATGTGTTAGTGATGGAGCGTATCTATGGTATGCCGGTGAGTGATCTTGAGCAGTTAAATAAAAATAATATCGATCTAAAACGTTTGTCTGAGCACGGCGTTGAAATATTTTTTACACAAGTTTTTCGCGATAGTTTCTTCCACGCCGACATGCACCCCGGCAATATTTTTGTTTCACCTACTGGACAGTACATGGCCGTTGATTTTGGCATCATGGGTACTTTGAGTGCAGAAGATCAACGATACTTGGCAGAAAACTTTTTAGCATTCTTTAAACGAGATTACCGCCGTGTTGCAGAGTTACATGTCCATTCAGGCTGGGTTGGAAAAGATACTAGAATTGATGAATTTGAAGCAGCAATACGAACGGTATGTGAACCGATTTTTGATAAACCCTTAAAAGAGATTTCTTTTGGTCAATTACTGATACGATTATTTTTTGTTGCGCAGCGTTTTAATATGGAAGTACAGCCACAATTAGTATTACTGCAAAAAACCTTATTAAATATTGAGGGGTTAGGCCGTCAACTGTACCCAGATTTAGATTTGTGGAAAACTGCAAAACCGTTTTTAGAAAAATGGGTAGCAAGTCAATTTGGCCCTAAAGCATTATTTAAACATCTACGAACGAATGCACCACTGTGGGTTGAGCAACTGCCTAAAATGCCAACGTTAATATTTGAAGCCTTGGAGAAAATTAATAGCGGTGAAATAGAATATAAAGTTGATGAAAAACAAATTGAAGAAATAAAATTAGAAATTAAAAAATCCAATCAAAAAACCGTTCGAGCTATTTTTGGAAGTGCTTTTATTATTGCGTCAGCATTGTTGGTTAATGTTACTACTTCTCTAATTACAGTATTACCGCATTTCCCGTTATTATCAGTGGTTGCTGCTGTGTCTGGATTTATATTATTATATTCGACTCGGTTTAAAACGAGTAAATAAAGTTTTTAGTTTAATCTTATTGTTAGTTACAAGGAGTGTAACAATGGAATATGGAGCTAAGGTTGCTTATGTTTATATTCTAGCGAATAACCAAAATGGCACTTTATATACAGGTGTTACATCCAATTTAATTCAACGAGTATGGCAGCATAAAAATCATGTGGTTGAGGGATTTACACAAAAATATAAAGTTGATTCCTTAGTATGGTATGAAGTACATGAATCAATTGTTGCGGCAATAACGCGTGAAAAAAGTATTAAAAAATGGCAACGAAATTGGAAGTTAGATTTAATTGAAAAAAATAATCCTGAGTGGAACGATTTATACAAAAATTTACTTGATTGATTGCTTATTTTATTCTTAGTATTAAAAATTAGAGTTAAGATGGTTTAACCGTTAAATTGGGTAATTCGATATTGAGCAACTGGACCCCGGCTCAAAAGATCACCGGGGTGACGGTTTACCAAATTTTAATATGCGTTTCTGTGAGCTCGGTAATTAATATACAAAATAGCAATAATCACACAGGTCATACTTTAAAATGCAGTATGCATTTGGTTAAGTACTTCCTCGCCTTGCTCAGATCACACATTAAAATACAAATTAGTTTTAACATCATGAGTCTAAT
>CAYQUC010000115.1:0-9442 GCA_964420605.1 uncultured Thioalkalispiraceae bacterium
TATTACCGCCGCCAGTGTTTCCGCCGCCGTTATTACCGCCGCCAGTGTTTCCGCCGCCAGTATTACCGCCGCCAGTGTTTCCGCCGCCGTTATTACCGCCGCCAGTGTTTCCGCCGCCGTTATTACCGCCGCCAGTGTTTCCGCCGCCGTTATTGCCACCGTTACTAGTAGGGTCAGTTGTTGTTGTTGTGTCAGAAGTACCTCCACCACAAGCAGAAACAGTCACTACCAGTGATAGTGCTACTAACACATTTATAATTGATTTTTTATGTCGATGACTCATGCGAATCCCTCTTAATAGAAAATATTTGTTTAGGTTTTTAATTAACGACGTTGTTAATGTAAAAACGTAAATTCCTTGTTAAACCGTATCGATACGGATTGGGCATTATTGCCTGTATTTTTTAATTTCAGAGTGATTATATCAAGCAAAGTACATTTGTGGGAATTTTTATCACATATTTATGTGTATTAAATGAGCATCGTATGAATTTTGAGCTGTATTGCTGATTTCGGAGAAAATTATTATAAAAAACAGCAACTTCGGGGATAGAAAATAATAATTAAACCGTGATTCCTATAAAGATAAATCAAATGATACCGATATAGTTAAGTGTAGTTTTTCAAATAGACCGTTAATTGAATACAAAACTAACTTTATAATGGTTGAGATTTAAGCAATTGAAGATATGAAATAGGGAAAATTGTTTATGAAGTTGTTTGCAGATTGCAGTGTTAATAGAGGCGTGTACCGATATACGCAAACGAAGTTATAAGGACTTAATTTATAAAAGATTCGAATTTAATTATATTTTAAATTCAAAATAAATGATGTTGCTTACTAAAATTTTACTGTGTTAGAGAATTGAAAATGTATTATTTTAAAAAAATAAAAAATGTGTTTTTCATCAGCATTATTCTGATTTGCTTTCTGCTAAATTATTCAATTGCAGTTGCAAGTGAAATGGATGATGTAAAAGCGTCAGTTAAAAAAATGCAACAACAGCTAGATCAACAACAAAAACGATTAATCAGTCAAGAACATGAAATTAAGCGCCTTAAAAAAAATGAGAGTAATGGCCACGAAGCGAAGTCTGACGAAATATTAAACGAAGTTGCAGAGTATATTGAAGAACATGAAGGTAATTTGCATCGCAGTAAGATTAAAATTTCAGGTTGGGCTGATATTCATTTCCAAGAGAGATATGTAAAAGGTTATAAAACATTATTTGATCCTCACCGGTTGTATTTGGACTTTGATACCCGACTTGATGATAGTTGGCGGATATTCGTTGAATTTGAGTTTGAACACATAGTTAGTTTTAGTGATAAAGCTGGACAGGGTATTTTTAAAACGGAACGTATGTACTTTGAATATAATGAAACTGATTTATTAAATGTTCGATTAGGTAAGTGGAGCACACCACTTGGATACTGGACTAATGCACATTGGGCTATTACAGTTCCGACGATTGTAAAACCTATACACGAAGAAAATTTATATGTCCCTGGTCTTCAGGTTGGTGTTGAAGCTTTTGGGCGTTGGCAATCTTCCTCAAAGTTCAGTTGGATTTCAGATGTAAATTATTCGTTGTGGGTGTCTAATGGTAATGAATTATTTGGCACTGATCAGCTAAAAGACGATAAGAACGGATACGGTACTGATATTAGTGGTTATGTATTTGATATTATTAATATAGGCTTAACAACCTATACACAGCACAATCCAGATAAAGGCGGACGGCGTGAGAACACAATACAGCCCTATTTTAGGTTAGATTTAACGGATACTATTTCAATGACGAGTGAGTATCAATTTCAAGATAGAATTGATACAAATGCTAGAGATGTTCGATCGTGGTACATCAGTACAAAATGGCAATATAATTTTAAGCGTTATTTAAACTATCGTTTAGACCGAGGTGATGATGAGAATAATGGTGCTGTTGGAAAAACTACGCGAAATATAATTACGTTTGGTTATTGGCCAAAACCGTATATACGAACTAAATTTGAAATAAGTACACACCGTTTTGATGATGCGCTAATTGAAGATTTTAACCAGTTTGATGCCTGGATTGGCGTTGTTTTTTAAATTGAAATGCGTATGGATAACAGCATGAAAAGAGCCATAAAAATAATAGTTATTAGTGTTGCATTCCCACTTTTATTATTAACCTCTCCAATAGCGCTTGCCTTAGACGTTGTATTAGTTGCTAATAAAACACATGCTTCGTTGTTCACAATTTCACTGATAGATGCAAAAAACATTTTCCTCGGTAAAAAATCAAGGTTGATGGGAGAAATAGTTAAACCCGTTGTTTTATCGACTGGTGATGTAAAAGACTATTTTAATGACGCTGTACTCAATATGTCGAATACAGAACTAATAAATTATTGGATTAAAGAAAATCTGGCCGGTGGTGCGACAGCACCAAAATCCATGCGATCAGTAAAATCAATTATTCGTTACGTCAAAAAGAAAAAAGGTGCTATTGCTTATTTGAGTGAAAATGATGCGTTAAATAGTGGTTTAGTACTAATAAAAATAGTTGAATAAGATTTTTAATGTCTTTTATTCGACATTCTCCATGCTCCGGGTGGTTTTCCAATATAACGTTTAAATGCTCGACTAAATGCGGCATTATTTTCATAGCCAACTTGTAATGCAATTTGTTCTATTGCTAGCTCCGTTTCGTTAAGTAATTTACTGGCAAGGTACATTCGCCAACGAGTGACATAGACCATTGGTGTTAATCCCATTGTCTGTGTAAATCGTGCGGCAAACCGTGAAGGCGATAGTGATACACCTTTAGCTAATTTAGGTACAGACCAGTTAAGGGCGGGTTTAGAATGTATATTTGTTATTGCTTGCGTAACACTGCTGTCATTAAGAGCATTTAATAACCCGATGTTTCCAAGTGATCTTGAATCTATGTGTAGTCGAATGGCATTAGCACATAGTAATTCTAAGTAACGTCCAATCATATAGTTGTGAGCGAGTGACTGTTGGTTAATTTCATTCAATAATAGATTAACAATGCTTGCAGTATCTGAGATTGATAAATCGTGTCCAGGAGCGGTAGAGATTTTTAACAGTGGTGGTAATGATTCATACAATGGATTTAGGAATGTATTGTGTAGCATGAATACACCACAAATTAATGAAGTAGACTGTGCTAAATTAGCACTGTTTGGTTCAAAAATATTGTGAGCATTATTTAATAATTTGTTGAATGCTAGCGCATTTTTTTGAGATCCTTGATACAAGGT
This sequence comes from uncultured Thioalkalispiraceae bacterium, assembly GCA_964420605.1. Taxonomy (GTDB): domain Bacteria; phylum Pseudomonadota; class Gammaproteobacteria; order UBA6429; family Thiohalophilaceae; genus CAYQUC01. The sequence continues at coordinate 3,274 of CAYQUC010000115.1, forward strand.
ATGCGCCATTCCTGAGAAACAAATAACAATCTCACCAGCATTAACAACCGAGCTGTCGCCGTTTTCCAGTAGAATTTCAATATAGCCTCGTTGAACTAGATGAAATGCTGCAATATGGGTATTTTTATCGAGACTCAAGCTCTCTGTAAGCTCAGATTTATCCGGTATAGAGACAGCCCAAGGCGCAGCATAGCGCTCATTAAGAAGTAAGTTTCCTGATATCTGCATAAAATCCAGAGTTTCACTAATTACGTCCATAAATCCTCGTGTATAGTTGTTTTGGCAAATTATATAGTTGTATTAAGTATTAATTCGCCTGTCAGAAAGGTGTATTGTTGTTGTCAGTTTACACTAAATGAGGAGTTGTTCAATGTCAGTATTAACATCAGCATGGTTCATGATTGGTCTCGATTTAATTATGATCACGTATACCCTATGGGTAATTAAGCTAAATGATCGTAACAGTCAGATTGGGTTAGGTGCTGTTTTAGTATCTTGGTTATTTTTATTACATTTGGGACTTTCATCTAAAAGTCTGTTTCCTGAAGATATATCGGGTGTTATTTTTCTTATAATAATTTTTGTGGCAGTAGGAGTCGTTGGATTATTGCTATTTCTTATACCGAACCTCAGACGCTTGGTTTTAGGGTTAACACAACAACAATTATTAATGATGCAAGGTATTAGAGTATTTTTTGGAGCGTCATTTTTAATGCAAGCGAGTCTTGGTGCTATGCCATTATTATTTGGAATTATCGATGGCTGGACACACATTGCTGCTGGTTTTTTCGGAATTGTTGCAGCTTACTCAGTAGTGACAAATAATAATTCTGTAAAGCAAATTTGGTTTGCGAATGTGTTCGGTTTATTGGATATTTTAATAGTAGCAAGTACACTATCATTAGTTATTTTGTCGGATATTACACCTCACGGAAATATGATGTATGCGGTATTTTTACCTGCACCACTATGGCTTTGGTTTCATCTAATTTCAATTTATAAGTTGGTTAAACGGTCAGACGGTTAAGTTATAAAGCGATTATATTTGTTATCCAGGTCCGGTCTTTCTGTGCCATATACATAACGTGATTAACAATTATTGATATAAAATAGTGCATGGGAAGACCTGACTCTGATAGTTTCAATAATAAATTAAATACCTCTTTGGTATTGAGACTGAGTTGAAGGAGTAATAGTTTTTTGTAGACTATTTATAGAATTGATATCACCTTTAAGGTGACTCTGAAACAGTTTAATGATATTTAATTTGTTTTGTTTGGTTTCGGTGTTTGTTTTAATATCTCTTAAATCAATTAAAAAAGTATCAAACATAGTATGGATGTCAGAAATAATATCGGTGTTTAAAAAGTTAGTTTCGTTATACACAGTGTGATAACCATTTTTTTCTTTATCAATAAAATAAGTAACATCTTTTAAATTTGTAATTGAAGCTGTTTTTTCACAGCGTTGAATACATTTCTCATCAACAATATTCTTCTTACAACCAGATACTTGGTGAAACATACAGGCCATGGTAGTCATTAATACGATAGGGTGCGATATACTATAGCTCAATTTAAAGTTACTTGGTTTTTTAATGTTTTTGATTTGCTTCTGGCTTAACTCATTTGAAATAAATGCACCAGAGCAATTAAATTGTTCTTTTAGGCATAATAAAGAGAATGAATTAACGAGGTTCATGTAAGGGCCTGCTACCCACGAAATTCCTTCATTATAAGCTACATAGGCTATGCCAGTATTATTCGTGATAAGGTTTTTCGGTTTAACTTGCTGAAGAAACTCAACAGCTGCATTGTAGTGTTCACCAATTAACACAGCCGGAAACCATGGAATTAGTGTTTTATTATTTTTAAATAATTCAACGTAGTGGGGTAGCTTGCTTTTAAAATGATTGGGTATTTGAAAATATATTGTTATATCTTCATCGTTTTTACAAAGCTCTAGATCACTTTCAGACGAAATTAATACCGATAGTGACGGAGTAATGGTTTCATTATTGTTACTGTATAATAACGAATCACTAATTTTTTTGAAATCTACGGCTGAAACAAATTTTTGACCTGAATTGAGTTTTTCTAATATTTTATTCTTTATGCTAATAAGCTCTTTAAATGGGATAGCCAGATTAGAGCCGAAATTGTCGAGGTTTAATGTCTCAATAAAATATTCTGAGTTTTTTAAATGTTTTAATTTTTTAAGAAATAACTCAGCATCAATAATGGACGAACTGTTTTTAGTGATGTCAACACTGATGAGATTACTATCAGACTGAATTGCAAATGAGGTTTCTGAAGATTTTATAGTAACGCGTAATGGTTCCCCCGATTTTCCTGAGAGACTGATACTCAGTGGTGCCTTCTCGATACTAATTTTATTAATTCGTTGTTCGACTGATTGTTTAATATCAGCCTTAATGTCATATAACTCTTGCCTTGCAATGGATAAATCATCGTTATTAATAATAATGGGGGTATTTTTGGTAATATTACCAAACTTAACTTTAACTCGGTGTATTGCAGAATTATCTCGCGGATCATCAATAAATACATCTCTACTAATCGTTCCTTTTAAAAATGAATTAGAAAAGTCACGATTAAATACATTACGAAGGTGATTGTTTTCACCGCCTAATGTTTCTTGTGCATAATAGCTGTCTAACTGCTTTCGCCAAGTGTCAACTACGGTATAAACATATTGATATTGTTTTATTCGCCCTTCAATTTTAACCGAATCAACACCGGCTTCAGCTAAAATTCTAATATCAGAAAATGCAGAATTATCTTTTATGTTTAATGGAAAGTTTTTTCCTTCAGCTGTTGTTAAGTATTCATCTCGACAAGGTTGGCTGCATTGGCCTCGATTACCAGAGTTACCACCGGTAACCGAACTCATATAGCATAAACCCGAAAATGAAATACAATTTGAACCATGCACAAATACTTCTGTTAATACTTTTTGCTTGTGAGCAACAGCCGTTAATCTTGTTATTTCTGGTAGTGTTAGTTCACGAGATAAATTAACGCGAGTAGCTTTGAGTTGCTGTAAAAATTCTATTTGTCCAACATTATGAGTTGTCATTTGTGTTGATGCATGAATTTTCAGGGTAGGGAAGTATTTATTAATGATATAAAATAGCCCAAAGTCTTGAATAATAATTCCATCAAGCGTGGTATTCACTAATTTATTGAATAGTTCAAATAGACTTGGAATTTCACGTTCTACAATAATAATGTTTAAGGTTAGAAAAACCTCACAGTCATTTTTATGCGCTAGGTGCAAAATACCATGAAGATCATCAAGTGTAATATTTTTCGCCTGACTTCTAGCATTGAATCGATCAAGACCGCAATACACAGCATTAGCACCCGCAATAATTGCCGCTTTAATGGCATCAACATCACCACCTGGGGCAAGTAATTCAATCTTTCTTTTCATGGAATTAAACAATCTCATTTAAATATCACTATTAAATTAACAAGTTAATTATATCTCAACTTATATTGAATTGAGAAATTTAATAGAGCCAATATACGGTTCTTTTACCTGATAGCTGTTGCGAAAGTGGTGTTTGATTTATTGAAGTTGGCTGAATAAAACGGTCGTCGGGGTCTTTATGCGTTAAACATAAGGCAATTACGACCCTGACGAATCCAATATCTTAAATCATTGGATATACGCTTGATATATCCTAAGTAATAACTATAATGTATATACAGATAGGATATACAGAGGTCTACTATGCCATCAATTCATACAAAAGTATTTAAAAGCAATCAAAGTCAAGCGGTACGGTTGCCAAAAGCCGTTGCATTCCCCGAATCGGTTACCGAAGTTGAGATTATAGCTATTGGTTCTAAGCGATTAATTGTGCCTGCAGGAGAGTCATGGGATAGCTGGTTTGATGGGCCAACTGTTACCGATGATTTTATAACAGATCGGGAGCAACCAGAAGATCAAAAGCGTGAGGCTCTGTGAATGCTGAAATTTATGTTAGACACTAACATTATAATTTATACGATAAAAAATAAGCCAACTACAGTTAGAAAAACATTTAAAAAACACGAAGGTCAAATGTGTCTGTCAACAGTTACGTTGGGAGAATTAATCTATGGTGCCGAAAAATCGTCGCAACCTGAAAAAAACATGGAAGTTATTGAAAGCATGATAGCAAGACTGGAAGTGCTATCTTTTGAGCCTCACGACACTACTCATTTCGGTCAACTTCGAGCAGAGTTAGCGAGTATCGGTAAACCCATTGGCCCTTATGATACGATGATTGCAGGACATGCGAGATCAAGAGGTTTAATTTTAGTGACAAATAATACAAAAGAATTTAAGCGTGTTCCTGGACTGAGAATTGAAAATTGGGTTTAGTTTAAATAATTGAATTAATCCCCCCAATGACAGTGAATCATAAGGGTCAGGTTTTTCTGTGCCATATACATGATTTGATTAACAATTATTGATATAAAATATTGCATGGAAATACCTGATACTTATTGCAGTACTGATTTTTTTTGAAAAAACTGAGATTGAAAAAAGATCGAAGTCCGTAAAGCCTTGCCGTATAAAGCTTGTAGCGCAGGCAATAAAAAAGGCCAACCAAGAATAGTTGGCCTTCTGTTAGTGGTGGGGCGGCGACTACCGAGTATTCATACGGTGCAGGATAATCATTACTAATGAATTTGATTGTTTTTAAATTTTTATATATAGGTATAATCAAGTCCATCAAGTAGTCCGTCACGTGAAATTTCAATATCAAACCTTTTAAATAAGCTGAAAAAATCAGTGGTTGTCATATTAACATTCTCCTTCCTTACATCGATTGGTCCTGTACTAGCTTGAATCAAATCTTTGACGTTATCAAAACCTGATAATGAAATAATTAGAAAATCGACTGTAACAGAACCGCTATGCTTGCCACTGTAAACATAGTAATTCCAATTAAAAATTAGTTGGCTTGTATAAGCCCTTTGGCTAAAAGCCATTCACCAGCATCATTCTGATCAGCGTCATCCGCTGCGGAAGTACCTTTCCAATCATTGTATTGGACAGAGGCAGTAAACGTTTCAGTTGGCATATTTTAGTTCCTTTGTTTTGTTAGAATAAATTCTAGTACATAAAAAAATAATTGTTTCGTACGTTCGAAATTAATGTTAAGTCATCTTCAATAATTATTTATTTTCAGTTTTTAATTTAGGTTTGTTTTTTGTGGTTTTATTTTTAATTGCACCTTCAACTGTAGCTTTAACATTAAACTTGAAAATTAAATTTCTAGGAATAAATTCATGAGTTTTTAATTTTGGGTGCCAAACTAAAAAATATTCACTAAAGGTTCTAAGGAAAACAACATCTATATTTTCCTGATTAAATACTAGTTCATATGTTTTTGGTTTTAAAATAACTGCTCTGTCAGCCCGTACTGCACCGAGCATTATCATTCCAATTACTATGGCTGGTATCCATTTAATGATTAAAGTGGTTTCTTTTGAGATATCTCCAAAAATCTTAATGTAGTGCAATAATACATGCTGCAATGCCATCCAAAAAATAACTGCCAACAACAAATCAAAAACCATTTCTGGCTTATCGATATAAAAAATATCTCTTGCTAGAGTAAATGATGAAAAAAGAAGAGCTGCATATATTATGTATGTATGATAATATTTAAAAAAAATATCAAGTAAAGGTGTCTTTTTAGTTTTAATGTTTTCCTTTTTTACGAAATCATCTATCCCTGAATTAAATTTTTTAACAAACTTAGATACATGAAATATATATTCCGCATAGAATAGTGCAAGAAAAACAATTATTACTACTGGGAACCACAGTAATGAGCTTCTTATATGGTCAGAAATAGTTGTAGGGGCTTCAGAAAAACTAAAGTCTAAATAAAAAAATAACCGTAATCATATAAAACAGAAAGTGAAAGTAATCCAGCACTTAAAGGTATTGGAATATTTTTATATATATTTTTAAAATCCATTTTAATTCCGTTAAGTAAATAATATTGTTATAAAATTTAAAGCTAACACTTCTTATAAAGTGTTGGCCAATTGCGGTTGATCAATAAACTTATTACGAGTTCCCTGGATTTTATGAATTTTATGAATTTTATTATTTCGTTTTAATTCATTACAATTAGGTA
>CAYQUC010000116.1:0-9328 GCA_964420605.1 uncultured Thioalkalispiraceae bacterium
CATTACAATGTACTGGTTTTACTGGTCTTGTCACCAGCGCATGTCAGTGGTCTGGTTGGGTATCTGAAGAGTTTGGTGGCACACTAAATTTACCTGCTGGTAAATATGTTGCCGGAGTGCAATGTAGTGGTTCTTATTGTGATAACAAAAGAGTCTATTATTGTAGTATAAACTAATAGCAGCGCTATTTTGACACAATTAAGAAGGGATGTAATTTATCCCTTCTTATTTTATCTGCAACGTTAACATAGGTCAAATAATACCATGAAGCCAATAACAATAGTATTGTCAACACTACTTATAGCGTCGAGCACCTTTATGATTTTAAAAAAATCTGAGGACAAAATTGTCGTAGTAAAAAGAAATCAGCCAACAGAAACTCATATTACTCAATCGAAAGCATTCATATTTGAACAACAAGCTGCTGAAAAAAACCATAGATCAGAAAATACAGACCTAACACCAAAAGAAATAATAACAAAAATTCAAACTAAAAAAGATAACGCTGTTCTTACAACACCTCGAGTAGATATAACAGTGTTACATGAAAATGAAATTAAAGACTCCACCTGGGCTGATAAAACCGAAGAAAAATTAATGACACTATTTACCGAAGATAATATCGAAATACAAATGCAAAGTTTAGATTGCCGAACAACTGTGTGTAGAATATATTTATCTGATATTGATGGCGAAGATTTAAATATCATTCGTAAGAAATTAGCTGATAATGTCTCCTCAATAGTTGGAAACCCAGAGCTAAAAATGTTTGATGATAACAGCATTGTTATTTATTTAACTAAAGAAATAGGATCAGAAGGTTATGTTTATCCAGGCGATCCCGAACCAGTCATAATGAGTATGCTACCAACAAGCGCAAGCAGTGCTGAACTGCCATAGATTATGAAGTAAATATAGGAAAATCAGGTTTGCACTTCGTTAGCTATACATCTTTATGTAGGTGGCGGAGAAAGGCAGGTCCATATAACCTGCCTAAATTTATTGACTTGATTTAGTCATTATATTTTTTCTTTCTTACAAAATATAATATCCATAACAGTAATAATAATACTGGAAAAATTGGATCAAACTTCGCCGTGCTATTAAGAGTGCAACCTCCAGTTGAAACATCATTATTACTTCGAGCTGGTGGAGTTGTAATATCAACTGGTGGATTATTTTCTGGTGGTAGTAATGTTGATTTTTCAATTACGATAATGTTTACCGTAAGAGTATCCATTAAAGCTGAAATGTCTGTTGCGACAAAATTGATGACGTTCACACCACGATCATTTGCAGTTGGTGTCCAATTAAACGAAGCCGTACCATTTGATTGATCAGTCAATGTTGCACTAATAACCTTATTCGATGAATAGCTCAAGACCGGTACAGTACCATTGGGATCAGCCGCTGTAACCGTAAAACGTAAAGTTTGTCCTTCTTCAATTGTTTTATCCGATAAAAATGACAATACGGGTTTACTTTCAACATTTGTTGCTGCTAGTGTAATTGCATTATTGTTAACAGTTACAGCATCTGGATTTAATACTTCAACATTAGCAGAGAACACACTCAACCCAGGATTGTTTTGTTGTATCACAACATTAAATACCGTGCTACTTGATGGCGGTAAACTAGCAACATAACAACTGACAATTCTATTCTCAATGACATTAGTAAAATCACATGTTTCATCATCTGCTGGCGTTACTGAAATTAAACTTGAATTAGCAGGTAAAAAGTTGGTCAGTACAATACCAGAAGCAGTCTGAACTCCATTATTTTTAACCGTAACATAATACATTTCCCTCGAACCTTGTGCAGGACCTATATTGGCATTAATGACACTGACACTTAAATCTGCAGCAAGAGGATTTGAATTAACCGCACCCCAACCAATATCGTCTAATACTTGTGCAGCAAGTCCAATATCATGGCTTGTACCTTCACTGACAGGTTCCATCAATTGATTCACTGGATTTCCGAAAAGGGTACTAAAGTGCGACACTGATGATCCTGGTAAATAGGTACTTGGTGCATACATCGTTGCATGACCATTAATTATACCGGAATTTTTTTTTGTTTCAGTACTGACTGTTCGTAATAAAGCAGGCCCTATCCAATGCAAATTAGCTCCTGAACGCATAGCGGTTGCTCGTTGACTATCAGTCATAAGGCTAAAACTGGGTTTAAGGTTAACAGCATCATGATGTTCTAAGTTACGCATGAAAGCATCATCTAAACCAAAGCGTTTACTGCCATTTGAATTCATGGGGGTAGCAAAACCAAGGCCATGCACAATTTCATGGGTGATGGTTGAGATAAAATCAAAATCGCTAACACCTAGTTGAACAACAGGAGGCTTTTCGTCAAAGCCATAATAAAATTTATATTTACCTAATGCTGCAGGTGTATCAATATCGGCATTAACAAGAATAACAATATCAAATGCGTTTACCCCCGTCGATGCACCATTAATATTAGCGCCAAGAATTTTCTCAGCTAGAGGTAATGCATAAAGAGTATTTTTGAACGGTGCAGAATCAAGTGTTACATAGTTTGTCGCTGTTGCACCAGCAAGTACAGCGCCAGTGGCTGTCTCACCACCATTATAAAAAATAACAACTAAATTGATTTTAACATCACTATTAATTTTATTGCTTATTTTATTAACGGCATATTGAAATGCGTTGAATCGTGCCTGCCCTAATGTTCTAGCATTGTTATTACCAGCAGGTTTAAAAGCTGTTCTATCTTTAAAACCAGCAGCTAACGGAAAGTTATTAATATACCGACTGTAATTAATATTTAATGTTGGATCATTTCCATCTTTTATTGTAACCACGACTTGAGCAAATATTTGGGCTGTAAACAAATATGCAAAAGTAAATACAATGGCTTTAATTGTTTTTATCAAAATTAAATTCCTTAAATTATTGACCATTAACTGTTGATGGTGGACTTTCTAATTCGATATAGACTCCAACTCCAGGTACTGTTGACTTTTTGGGTGCAGAAAAATAGATTGTTTGATCTGACGTTGTTGAATTTGCGTTATTTAATTTTACTGTATTCTCATTATTGACAGGTGGACTACTAAGCCGTTCGCCAGTAACAGGATCAATGTATACACGCAGCCCTTCCATTTTGGTTTTAATACCGGCCTGTGGTTTTATCTCCGTTTTATCCGTAGAGCAGGCAACAATAATTCCTGTTCCAAGTAAGATGCTGATTTTAATTATTTTATAAATTGACATTTAATTTCCTCAATAAGAGAGTTGTGTTTATTAAATTGCTAATCATTTAAGATTGTAATGCGAGGCAATTTGTGTGACATAGTATACAAAGTTATTTTTGGATATCATACGTACTTCACAGATCATGTTATTTCAAAACCATAAGTTGTAACAAATCAACAACGTTTTAACAGCATGTTTATTAATATGCTAATGCCATTAACATTTGTAATGATACTTATGTAATAGTGGACTATTTGTAACCCAATAAGTTGCGTATGTGTTTTAATTTATTAAAATATTACGCTATTGATACAATCAATCTCGTTGTTAATGCCAAGCATATTTATGACATATTGGGATCGTGTGAATATTACGATGGAGGTACTATTAATTTTTAATTAGCTCAACCCGACGATTTTGTGATCGGCCAAAAGCTGTTGAGTTATCGGCAACGGGCTTTGATTCCCCTAAACCTTTGGCCGATAAACGTGATGACTGAATTTTAAAATTAGTGATCAGATATATTTTAATCGCGGATGAACGTTTTTTTGATAGCTGCATATTGGAATCGTTACTGCCTTTGTTGTCCGTATGGCCTTCTATGCGTAGCGACAATGTCGCATTATTCTTTAATAATGTAGCAACTTCTTTTAGCAGTGGTTTTGATTCTGGTTTTATAGTGTCTTTTCCAGTATCAAAATAAATTCCATTTAAGACTACTTTTCCCTTGTCATTAAGCTCTTTCTTTAAAAATTCTGCATTAACAGAATGTGTCACTGAGAAGTTTACGTGTGTGACTTCAATACCTGCATTGGAATTAAATAAACGGAAGCTATACTGTCCTTTAGTATCCGGCGTGGTAAATAAAAAGTGACCCTTGTTCTTTTTATTTAAATAACGATAATCGATATCGTATTTATCATTCTCGTTGGCCTTACCGTGTTTGACATTGCCGGGGATTAAACCAATCCATGCTTGATTAGAATATTGTTCATTAGAAACAAAATTTAGTTTTATTTTTTCACCGGGGCCCCATTTGGTTTTTACTAGTGTTAACTTAACATTCTTGCTGTCTGCAATGGTGACTTCAAAACTGACTGATTTTAATTCACTACTGTTATTACCAACACTGACTAATCTCAAATCGTATTTTCCTGGTATCTCAGGTGCTCTGAAATTGAATTTTTTACTATTGTAAATATAGTCAAATTGTAGGTCATGCTTATCGATAACCTTACCACTGCCATGAGGGGTATTTGAAGGCACTAATCCTATCCATGACATTTTGTTCAGTTTTATATCACTCTTGTAGGTTAACGCTATTTTTGTTCCAGTTGCATAGCTGCTTTTATCTAGCGTCATTGTAATTTTATTTGAATCAAGATTTTTTACGACAAACGATGCCGTAGTCAACACAATCCCGTCATATTCTTTTTTGTGCAACCTAAAATCGTATTTACCGGGTTTTCCTGGTGCAGTAAAAACAAGACTATTTTTTTTATCTTGAGTCAAATATTGAAAGGAAACATAATTCGAGGTGCTTTTTTTAGCTACGGTCGAAGGAAAAAGCCCGATCCAAGCACCTTTTGGTAATTTTACAGGGCTTAAATACGTAACCGTAATTTTTTCGCCCTGAATTACAATCGATTTGTTTAATTTAATAACCGGAGATTCTGCGTGTAATACGGTACTAGTCGCCGCGACAACGACATAAAAAATAAATTTTATAATGGCTTGTTTACTACTCTTCATTATTTTATCACCTCTAGATTTAACGTGATGATTACAACCTAAAGCCACCGTGTTTTTTGCGGTGTATGTAGTCGATAAAAAATATGCCTATTACAATACCTAGAATGATCATGGTGCCGAGTAGTACCCAATACCATAGTGGCATTTGCGGTTGGATGGCAGCGAGTTCTTCTGGACTGGGGATTTCTTCGCCATTTAAATTTGCTTGGGCAACTTTGATGCGCATCATGAGTTTTTTGATTTCGCTATTAAGTTGCGCCTTGCTAGGCTCGTCTTGTTCAACGTCATTCATTATAGTGACCGATTGTAACGCCTCAATTTGTTTTTGAAGTTCATCAATTTTGGTTTTTGCGGCTTCAAGTTCAACGCTATTGTCTGGGGTTGCTGGTACTGTGGCTGTATCAGGTGTTTTTGCTTCTGTTGCTTTTGAGGCATTAACCAAAGCGGCTTTTGATTCTTTTAATTGTGTTTTTAAATCTTTAATGGTTGATTTTGAGTTGGCTACCTGATCTTCTCTGGTTTGTAAATCGCGCTCGCGTTTTGTGGCACGTTCTTTTAACTTTTTATTTTCTTCGGTTACGGTATTTAATTGTGACGTTACTTCACCCAGTTTTATTAGTGCGGGTTTTTCTTTTATTAAGAACTCGGCTTTAATCCAACCTTCTATACCGGACTCTAATTTAATTCTGGAAAAATTACCGATAGTTTCCAAAATTTCAACTTTGGTGCCACTCGGTAAAGAGCTGACTAAAACACTGGTTTCTTCGGCGCTTTGATGCACTCCAAGGATAACTCTGTCGGTTACGTACATGTCTTCGGCATGGACTGAATTTATACCAAAGGCGATAGAGAGCGCTAGAATGAGTATTACTTTTTTCATATTATTATCTTTTATGCATTTTTTATTGTAAGCGGCTATTGCGTTATGCTGCTATACCAGAGTGTCGAAGTAGTGCATCGATCTCGGGTTTTCTGCCACGAAAAGCGGTGAATAATTCCATGGGTTCGCGTGAACCACCGAGTTCCAAAATATTGGTTAAAAAAGCATGTCCGGTGGTTTGGTCAAAAATGCCATTTTCTTCAAACAATGCAAAAGCATCGGCTGATAATACTTCGGCCCATTTGTAACTGTAATAACCAGCGGCATAACCACCGGCAAAAATGTGCGAGAAACCATTTTGGAAGCGATTAAATGTTGGCGGTATGTTCACTGCAACTTCATCTCGAACTTCATTTAAAATTTCTTGAATACGTGCACCTTTGCTTGGATCAAATTCGAGGTGCATTCTGAAATCAAATATTGAAAATTCTAATTGTCGCACCATTAACATGCCCGATTGGAAATTTTTGGCGGCTTGCATACGTTCAAATAATTCATCGGGAATTAATTTTTTAGTTTGATAATGTTTGGCAAATAATTTTAATGCGTCTTTTTCCCAACACCAGTTTTCCATAAACTGACTGGGCAGTTCAACCGCATCCCACGCTACGCCATTAATTCCCGACACACCGACGTAATCAATTTTGGTGAGCATGTGGTGCAGGCCGTGTCCAAACTCGTGGAATAAAGTAATAACTTCATCATGAGTGAATAAGGCGGGATCGGTTCCGACTGGAGGCGTTAAGTTGCAGGTTAAATACGCCACGGGGGTTTGTATGCTGCCATCATGCAGACGCATTCGGGCAATGCAATCGTCCATCCAAGCACCACCGCGTTTGTTTTCGCGGGCGTATAAATCTAAATAAAATTGACCACGTAAGGTGCCGTCTGGATCTTTTATTTGATAAAACCGTACATCGGGATGCCAGGTTTGTATGCCTTTTTTTAATTGCGTTATCTCAATGCCGTATAAACGTTTAACGACTTCAAACATGCCTTTAACAACATTGGTTTCAGGAAAATACGGTTTTAATTCTTCTTGTGTAATGGCATAAGTATGCTGGCGTAATTTTTCGGAGTAGTACGATAGATCCCAAGCATTTAAGGTCTCGGTGTTATGCTGCTCTTTGGCATAGGCGAGTAATTCTGCTTTATCTTTTTCAGCATACGACTTTGATCGTTTAGCCAGGTTGCGTAAAAACTCGAGTACTTCATCGGTGCTGTCGGCCATCTTGGTTGCGAGCGATCGTTCTGCATAATTTTTAAAACCCAAAAGCTGCACCAGCTCGTGTCGATAAGCAACAATTTTATCCATTAACTCGGTGTTATCCCATTCAGCGGCACCGGGACCTTGATCGGATGCGCGTGTAACATAGGCGGTGTACATTTCTTCACGAAATGATTGTATATCAGAATAAGTGACCACGGCGTAATACGATGGAAAATCTAACGTGAATTCCCAACCTTGTTTATCGTTGTTCTCTGCCATTTGTTTGGCCATGGCGATTGCGGAATCGGGTAGTCCGGCTAATTCGGCTTGGTCGGTTATTAATTTAAACCAAGCGTTGGTTGAATCTAAAACATTTTCTTCATACTTGGTGGTCAGTTTAGTGAGTTCTTGTTTTATTTCTTTATAACGTGTTTTTTTCTCATCCGATAAATCAATGCCGGATAATCGAAAATCTCTTAAGGCGTTATCAATAATTTTTTTCTGGCTACGATCCAAATTAGTATAGTCATCACTATCGGCGATTGATTGATAGGCTTTAAACAATCCGTTGTGTTGTCCCAGTTCAGTGCTAAATTCACTGAGCTTTGGCAGACAAGCATTGTATGCGTCGCGTAACGCATCACTATTAACCACTGAGTTCATGTGACTCACGGGGGACCAGGCACGATCCAGTTTATCACCGCATTCTTCGAGTGGCTGAATGAAGTTATCCCAAGTGTACACTGAATTATCAGTGAGTAATTTGTCAATCATGGCTCGATTTTCTGCCAACAATGTGTCAATTGCAGGTTCTACATGCTCGGGCTTGATGTATTTAAACGGTGGCAAGCCATCAAATGTGAGGAGAGGATTGGACATTGTTGTTTTTTACCTTTGTTGTATAGCGTATATATAGTATATGCTGTTATCAATTTGGTCTCTAGAGTTACCTAATTTAGTATAGATTTTAATTTGGCTCTATTTATTTAACAAGGTTATCATTGTTAATCCAAAAAGTATAAACCTAGATAACGCGATTAATGCATTAACGGACAACACGATCGATATGACAAACAAAATAGAAAAGCCCAAGCTAACTGCTCTTGACCCGAATGCGGTACCGTATGACTCGCTTACTCCGGATGTGGTGTTAAGCAGTTTGGAACAGCAAGGCTATGAGTGTAATGGTCATTTATTAGCCTTAAACAGTTATGAAAACCGGGTGTATCAAATTGGGTTGGAATCTGGTGATTATTTAATCGCTAAATTTTATCGCCCAGGTCGATGGTCGGATGACACCATATTAGAAGAACACCAGTTTAGCTTGGAGTTGGCTGGTTATGACTTGCCCATTATCACACCGTTAGTGGATAAAACCGATAACACGCTATTTCACCATGAAGGCTTTCGCTTTGCGTTGTTTACCCGCTCGGGAGGCCGTGCGCCAGAGCTTGATAACCCTGACCATTTAAAAATGCTGGGGCGTTTAATGGGACGGATTCATGCAGTTGCGAGTACTAGGGGATTTTATGATCGTCCTAAGTTAACGCTTGAGCGGTTTGGCACCGAGGCATTGGCGTATTTGCTCGATAATGACTGTGTGGCTAGCGAGGTTCGACATAATTTTGAACTTGCCGCGAATGAAGTGCTGGCGTTATGTGCCGAGCGACTTGAGCAGTTTTCATTCGTCCGACAAATTCGGCTGCACGGTGATTGTCATCCCGGTAATATTTTATGGACTGATTCGGGTCCGCATTTTGTGGATCTTGATGATTGTCAAACCGGCCCCGCGATACAGGATTTGTGGATGTTATTGTCTGGCACGCCAAACGAAATGGAAGCGCAACTGGCGTTATTACTAAATGAATACATGCAGTTTTTTGATTTTGATCCTTCCGAATTGGCATTAATCGAAACCCTCCGAAGTTTACGTTTAATTCACTACAATGCCTGGCTCGCACGACGTTGGTCTGACCCTGCTTTTCCACAACATTTTCCGTGGTTTGATTCACCGCGCTATTGGGAAGAACAGTTGATTACCTTACGGGAACAAGTAGAGCGAATGAATGAGCCGACTTTACGCTGGCCGGTGTGACGTGAGAGTTGAAACCAGTATTTATTAAAACCGTCACTCCGGTAGTCTTTTGAGCCGGGGTCCAGTTGTACTAAATAGTGATCACACTATAGAAAGCTTTAAACCTCTGG
This sequence comes from uncultured Thioalkalispiraceae bacterium, assembly GCA_964420605.1. GTDB lineage: Bacteria > Pseudomonadota > Gammaproteobacteria > UBA6429 > Thiohalophilaceae > CAYQUC01. The sequence goes on from CAYQUC010000116.1 coordinate 9,287, forward strand.
ATACCGGCTTAAAAGATAACCGGTATGACGTGAAGGTTAAAA
>CAYQUC010000117.1:0-9244 GCA_964420605.1 uncultured Thioalkalispiraceae bacterium
GCACCTCGGCATGCACATTGGGTTTCGCTATCCACGTCGAAGCCAGGTCGCCCCCCATGTACTTATAGGATACGTTGAAATGGATAAAGTTCCTAGTGCTAGTGATAATTAATGTGAACCTTTTAATATTCTGGCTTTATCGCGTTTCCAGTCACGGTCTTTGGCATCAGCCCGTTTATCGTGTAGTTGCTTGCCTTTTGCTAGGGCTATCTCAAGTTTGGCCCGTCCTCGGCTCCAATACATGGCTGTTGGAATCAGAGTAAAACCTTTACGCTCAACCATTCCAATTAATTTGGCTAATTCAGCACGGTGTAACAGTAATTTACGGGTGCGGTGTTGATCTGGATGAATATGGGTCGATGCTGTTGTTAGCGGTGTGATAACCGAGCCAAGCAGCCATGCTTCGGCGCCTTTTAACAACACGTAGCTATCACGAATTTGTATCTTTTTTGCACGTAAACTTTTAACTTCCCATCCTTCTAGTACCAAACCGGCTTCAAATCGGTCGCCAAGGTTAAATTCGTGACGCGATTTCTTGTTTAAAATGATGGTGTTATCGGGTTTTCCTGATTTTTTATTTTTTCCTGCCATTTGCGTATTATATAGTATATCGATGTCCTAGATCGCGTTGAATTTATAAGCGGGTTTAAGGCGGAGGATTGTCACACATTTATAATTGTTTTATTTGTGTAAAGCGTGCTTGAGCTACTGCGTGTTTTTACGCAAAATAGGACCATACTAAATAAGAAGAATAAAACAAAAAAGGTTATTAAATGCCCCGAATTCGACAATCAATTCACGGACAATGGTCCTCACGCTGGACTTTTATTTTAGCTGCAACGGGATCAGCTGTTGGGCTCGGTAATATTTGGCGTTTTCCGTATTTAACTGCCGAAAATGGTGGTGGTGCGTTTGTATTAATTTACCTTGCATGTGTTGCTATTATTGGCATTCCGGTGATGATGGCCGAAATTTTAATTGGACGACGGGGTCGTCAAAGTCCAATAAATACCATGGAAACCTTGGCAATTGAGGCTGGCGATAATCCTCATTGGAAATGGCTCGGTTGGTTTGGGGTCATCGCTGGGTTTTTAATATTGTCGTATTACAGTGTCATTGGTGGTTGGACATTATCTTATGTGCTGTATACCGCGACTAATAGCTTTACAAATGCGACGGCTGATGGAGTTGGTTTTATATTTTCGGATTTGGTGGGTAGTCCTGGCACACTCATCGCGTGGCACAGTGTGTTCATGTTAGTTGCTATTGTGGTGGTTGCACGTGGCGTTAAAGGTGGGCTTGAGGTAGCGGTAAAATTCATGATGCCGGCATTATTTATTATGCTGTTGATAATGGTTGCATACTCGACGACGACGGGTGAATTTATGCGTACTATTAAATATTTATTTACTTTTGATATAGAAACATTAGAAAAAAATACGGGCAGTATTATTTTGGCTGCAATGGGGCAGGCTTTCTTCTCATTGAGCATCGGTATGGGCGCAATTATGGTTTACGGTTCGTATTTACAACGTGATGCTTCAATATTTAAAGCATCGGTGGGTATTGCATTTGCTGACACCGTGGTTGCCGTGCTGGCGGGCCTTGCTATTTTTCCGATTGTGTTTGCGTACAATATGGAGCCAAATGAAGGCGCGGGTTTAATATTTAAAACGCTGCCAATTGCATTTGGTAAGATGCCGGGTGGTACTTTTTTTGGTACGATGTTCTTTTTATTATTGGCCTTTGCTGCTTGGACATCGGCTATCTCATTAATTGAACCGGCGGTTGCATGGTTGGTTGAAAACAAAAATTTAAAACGTCGATATGCGGCAAGCTATATCGGTATTGCGTGTTGGTTTTTAGGATTATTGACAGTATTTTCGTTTAATGATTTAAGTGATTTTCATCCGTTTTCATTTATCGACCCATTCGGTGAATTGGGTAAGAAAACGATTTTTGTGCTTCTCGACTCATTAACTTCAAAAATCATGCTGCCATTAGGCGGAATATTTATTGCGGTATTTGCTATTTTTGTTATGTCACGAGAGGCTACTCGAGATGAGCTTGATTTGGGTGATGGTTTTGCTTATAAAACTTGGCGCACGCTGGTAATGTTAGCACCTATAACAGTTGGTATTGTGTTCTTAAATGCAATTGGTGTGTTAACTTAGCTTTTTAGATAGAGTATGTAGTTGTAAAATGACAGTAATTAACAAAAGTGCGTTAGTCGTACACAGTCCAGAACAAATGTTTAATTTGGTTGATGGCATTGATGAATACCCTGAGTTTTTACCTTGGTGTGCCAATTCTGAGGTGCTCTTGCGTAATGACAATAAAGTAGAAGCACGCATTGATATTAGTCACAGTGGTTTTAAACATTCGTTTTCAACTCGAAATACATTATCATCATTTAATACCATTGAAATGGAGTTACTTGAAGGGCCGTTTAAGTATTTAGTTGGTACTTGGTCTTTTGAAGCGTTGGGTGATGCAGTTAATCCTGATGGATGTAAAATTACTTTGCATTTGGATTTTGAATTTAAAAGTAAAATTGTTGGAATGACCTTTGGTAAAATCTTTGGCAAATTAGCGTCATCCATGGTCGACTCATTCACTGAGCGTGCAAACAAAATATATTAATACCTTAACGATATAAATTATTATGACTAATATTGAAAACCATCAGTCTGATTTTATTAAAATAGAAGTTGCTTATGCACTGGTGGATAAGCAAGTGATTTTAACCGAGAAAGTCTCGCCGGAGACCACCATTGAAGAAGCGATTCACTTATCCGGAGTGTTGGAGCAATTTCCTGAAATTGATTTAAGTAATAATAAAGTAGGGGTGTTCGGTAAATTAAAAAAACTGGACAGTACTTTACTGGAAAATGATCGAATAGAAATTTACCGTGCTTTAATTGCTGACCCTAAAGAATCTCGACGAAAACGAGCCGCAAAAAAAGATAAAATTAAATCAGAAGAATAACCCTAAAAAATACCATAAACATTTACGTTAATGAGAGTGACCACCACCACCGCTACTAGGAGTCGTTACTGTACCTGTTGTTGATGGCATTTTTAGTAGGTCAAATTTTTCACCCGACTGATCAATTTTTGTAACCTTATTATTTTTGAATAAAACTGTAATGGTATATTGAGTCATCTCACCTTTACCAGGGCGAAAAGTATGCACGTAATCCCAGCGGTTTGGATGAAAAGGATCTTTAATGATTGGGCTACCAAGTAAAAATTGAACCTGCCTTTCGTTCATGCCAATTTTTAATTTTTCAATTGCTTTTATGTCAAGAAGATTTCCTTGCTGTACGTCAATTTCATAAATTGAACATGCTGAAACGGATATACCCATAAATAGAGCCGCACAAATGAGAATAATTCGCATTTAAATAACCAAACCACGTATAATAGATTAAAACAAGAATGATACCCTATGCACGGCTTATGTGCATCCTATCAGGTGAATACAAATGGAAAGTAGTGATTTAAAGAAAGTTGGTCTCAAAGCAACACTGCCTCGCTTAAAAATATTAGAAATTTTAGAGTCAAATCCAGTACGTCATATGAGCGCAGAAGATGTTTATAAAGCCTTATTAAAAACCGATGAAGAGATTGGATTGGCGACAGTTTATCGGGTTTTGACTCAATTTGAATCAGCTAATTTGGTTAAACGCCACCATTTTGATAGTGGTCATTCGGTTTTTGAACTGGAACAGGGACAGCATCATGATCATATTGTGTGCGTTAAATGCGGTCAGGTTGAAGAATTTTTAGATGAAACGATCGAAGAACGTCAACGTTTAATCGCGAAAGACAAAGGTTTTACGATAACCGATCACTCTCTTTATATTTATGGTCTTTGTGTGGACTGCCAAAAATTAGATGTTTAAGCTGTTTCAACTTCGGGTTCTTCAATGTTAGCATTTTTAATCATTTCTTTTGCGTGAGACAGTGTTTGTTTGGTGATGTCGATACCGCCGATCATTCTGGCAATTTCTTCAATTCTTTCAGGTTTTTTTAACTGTACAATTTGACTACTGGTGGTATCGTCTGTGGTTTGTTTGCTGACTTGCAGGTGATGATGACCTAGCGCGGCTACTTGTGCTAAATGGGTAACGCAGATCACTTGTCGATGACTGGCGAGTTGGCGTAACTGTCGTCCAACAATTTCGGCAACACGGCCGCCGATGCCAACGTCGACTTCATCAAAAATTAGGGTCGGTACTAAATCATCTTCTACTGCTATTACTTGAATGGCTAAACTAATTCGTGATAATTCACCACCGGATGCTACTTTGTTTAACGACTTTAAGGGTTGCCCGGGATTGGCCGTAACTTGAAATTCAATTTTTTCCATGCCGTAAGCGGTAAATTTTTGCTCAGTATCTGTTTGCAGCATAATGACAAATTGGCCGCCGTCCATACCAAGATCTTGCATACGTTCGGTAACGAGTGTTGATAATTTAGACGCTGCACTATTACGTGCTTTGGTTAATTTTGTGGCATAAGTGAGATAATGACTTGCGGCATTATTAATGTCTTGCTCTAGGCTACCGAGTCTCACATCAGAGTGTTCCAGATTTTGTAATTCAGTATTAAGCTGGGGTAGTAAGCTGATTAAATCCTGTGTGGCTATGTGATGTTTGCGCGATAAGGCATGAATTTCAGCTAAGCGCTGTTCAATTGCATCAAGTCGTCGAGGGTCTAATTCAGTTGTTTCTTGGTAGTGACGTAGTTCGGTTATTGTTTCTTTAACTTGTAACGAGGCACTATTTAATAATTCTAGGGTAGGAATTAAACTGCTGTCTAATTCAGTTAAATTACTTAATTCAGCTATTCCCTGATGCAACAGTGAACTGGCTGCAAGTTGTTCATCACCTTCGAGCAAGGCTAATATTTTATCACTACTGTGTAACAATTGGCTACTATTGGCTAAACGACGGTGTTCGGTGTCCAACTCGTTTAATTCATTTTCTTGTAAGTTGAGTTGCTCTAATTCATTTACTTGAAATCGCAATAAATCCAAGCGTGAATTTCTATCCTGGCTTTGTTGACTTAGAATCTCATATTCTTTTTTTAAGGTATGCCATTGTTGATAGCTTTGTTTTAGTTTGCTTAAGATGTTTTTATTACCAGCAAAACCATCGACTATTTGCCGTTGAACGTCTTTGCGAAGCAACGATTGATGTTCGTGTTGACCATGAAGATCAACCAACATTTCACCAAGTTGTTTTAATGATTGAATTGGCGAGGGCTGGCCATTGATGTAGGCTTTTGATGGTTTGTTACGATTCACTGTTCGGCGGATAATGCATTGGTCTTCATCATCTAACTCATGTTCAAGTAACCACGCTTTTGCACTGGGGCAGTGTTTAATATTAAAAATAACACTTATTTCTGCGCGATCACTTCCAATTCGAATGATTCCAGCATCGGCTCGATCACCAAGTGCTAAACCCAATGCATCTAATAAGATAGATTTACCGGCACCGGTTTCACCGGTTAGAACACTTAGTCCCGATTCAAAGTCGAGTTCCAGTTTTTCCACAATGGCAAAATTTTTAATTTGAATGAGATTTAGCATAGTTTTGGTGATTCATTTTTTGTAGTTAGTTAGCTTGATAGTATTTGAATCTGGCTGAATTTCAACCCCAATTCAATTTTGCACGTAATAGTTCAAAATAGTCATAGCCATAGGGGTGAATTAAACGAACCATGTATTCAGTTTTGGTGATTTCGACGGTATCACCCGATAACAGGCCAAGATTAATTTGACCATCACAGGTAACTTGCGCATGTCCCTGACTGACCTCGCAAACCCGAACCTCGATTGTACTATCACCATCAATGACCAATGGCCTAAAACTCATAGTATGGGGACAAATTGGTACAATCTCCATTGCTTTAAGCGTTGGAAATAATAGCGGTCCGCCACTGGACATGGCATAGGCTGAAGAACCGGTTGGGGTTGCAATAATCAGCCCATCAGAGCGTAATGTTGAGACTAACCGTCCATCGATATAGGTCTCGGTTTCAATCATTCGCGCCATTTGCCATTTGTGGATAACTACATCGTTAAATGCGTAACTTTCACTGGTTTGAGAGTCACCGTGGTGGGTAACGGCGCGTAGTAAAATTCGTTGTTCTTCCTGATATTTACCATTGAGTATATTTCTGAGCCACAATAGCATTTCATTTGGCGAAATATCGACTAAAAATCCGAGTCGTCCACGATTAATGCCTAATAGTGGAACTTCATAGCGTGCTAGACTGCGTGCCGTATGTAATAACGAGCCATCGCCACCGACAATAATGGCTAAATCGCACTGAGCACCGATTTCGGCACGAGTTGCGGTTTTTAAGTGTGGTTTATTGGCAATATCGGCACTACTTTCGTCAAAAACGTGGTCACAGCCTAATTCATCGAGGAATATACTTAGTGCCATTAATGTTTCATCAACATCAGAATCCCGATATTTCCCAATTAAAGCGATATTATTAAATGCATAGGCCATTTGCCAACTTACTCCCTGAAGCTAAATAGTAAAGTATTGAATTTATCACAGGACAGTATGATATAGAATCAACAATTTTATGTAATCCGGTTAGCACTCAATCAGTTAGAGTGCTAAAATAGTCAGACTACGATATTGAGATGTTAAATACTGTGTCATCAAAAGAAGTACTTTCAGATCGCTCTCATTTATTGATGAAAACATTGGTGGAACGGTACATCAGTGATGGTCAACCAGTGGGATCTCAGAAGCTCGCGAACGACTCGAGATTAAACTTGAGTTCGGCTACTATTCGAAATGTGATGGCCGATCTTGAAGAGCATGGTTTTTTAAGTTCAGCACATAAGTCAGCTGGACGAATTCCTACTGAGTCCGGTTATCGAATGTTTGTTGACTCCTTACTCACGGTTAAGCCATTACCGAGTGATGATTTGGAACAAATTGAGTGCGAGTTATCTATTGAAGATGACTCGGTACATTTAGTTGAAAGTGCTTCAAACTTATTATCGGGCATTAGTAATATGGCTGGTGTGGTGATGGTGCCGCGGCGGGAGCATATCAGCTTTAAACAATTGGAGTTCATACCGTTATCGGATAATCGGGTTTTGGTGGTTATTGTGTGCAGTAATACTGAAGTTCAAAACCGCATTATTAATACCGATAGAAATTACACGCGCACTGAATTACAGTTTGCGACTAATTATTTAAACGAGAAGTTTGCGGGTAAAGAATTATATGAAATTCGTGTTGCGTTGTTTAATGAATTGCAGCAAACACAAATTGATATGAATGAGATGATGGCATCGGCTGTGAGTATGGCATCACAAGTCTTTGTTAAGGAAGATGCGGCCGATGACTATATTTTGGCTGGACAAAACAATTTAATGAATTATGCCGAAATGGCCAGTGTTGATTCATTAAAGCAATTATTTGATGCATTTAATACCAAACGCGATATCTTAAGTTTGCTGGATCAGTCAATTTATGCCGAATCAATGCAAATTTTCATTGGTAAAGAATCTGGTCATCAAGCACTCGATGAATGCTCGGTGGTCACAGCACCTTACCGTGTAGCCAATGAAATAGTGGGAGTGCTTGGGGTTATTGGCCCAACTCGAATGGCCTATGATCGTGTTATTCCATTGGTGGATATCACAGCAAAATTATTAAGTAATGCCTTGAGTTCTGAATAACTGACTATATAGTACTGTTTTACTATTCAAATATGCAGAATTTGTGGTTATAAACAAACTAAGTTTTAACGATTTAATTAAGAATTAACTAGCGAGAGACTATGAGCCAGGATAAAGAGCCTAACAATGCTGAAGAAACAGTTGTTGTAGACGAAACAGTGAGTAAAGCAGAAACAGTAGCTGATGACTCTCTTGATTCTACAACAGAATCTAAAGAACCATCATCTGAAAACGATTTACAAACCTTATTAGATGCTGCAAATAAAAAAGCGGAAGATAATTGGGAGCAAATGCTTAGAACTAAAGCGGAAATGGAAAACCTTCGTCGGCGTTCACGTCTTGATGTTGAAAATGCACATAAATTTGCTGTGGAAAAATTTGTTACAGATCTTATTCCGGTTATCGATAGCTTGGAATTAGGCTTATCTGCAGTTGGTAAGGATGATCATGAACAATTAGAAAAACTGCATGAAGGCACTGAAATGACTTTAAAAATGTTTCAAGACGTATTTAATAAATTTGAAATTGAAGTCGTTAATCCATTAAACGAAACATTTAATCCTGAGTTTCATCAAGCCATGGTGATGCAAGAATCTGCCGATGTAGAGCCAAATACGGTGTTAATGGTCATGCAAAAAGGCTATACCTTGAACGAACGGTTAGTACGTCCTGCAATGGTATCTGTTTCAAAAGCCATAAGCAGTGCTAGCGCCGAAGTTAATGATAGTGAAACATCCGAGCCAGGCAAAAATATTGACGAAAAAGCTTGAAAATGAGGGGACATTCCCCATCTTGTAATTAGTGAATGAATTAATCACACAAAATATATTTAAAGAATTGGAGACAGAAAAATGGGTAAGATAATCGGAATTGACCTTGGAACAACAAATTCATGCGTCGCTGTGATGGAAAATGGCGCTCCGAAAGTAATTGAAAATAGTGAAGGGGATCGTACCACACCTTCCATTATTGCATTTACGGGTGATGAAGTATTGGTTGGTCAATCAGCTAAACGTCAAGCGGTGACAAATCCTGAGAATACACTGTTTGCAGTTAAGCGTTTAATTGGTCGTAAGTTTACTGACCAAGAAGTTCAAAAAGATATCGACATGGTGCCTTATAAAATTGCTAAAGCAGATAATGGCGATGCTTGGGTTGAAGCTCAAGGTAAGAAAATGGCACCACCTGAAGTATCTGCACGCGTGTTAATGAAAATGAAAAAAACCGCTGAAGATTATCTTGGCGAAGAAGTGACTGAAGCGGTTATTACTGTTCCGGCTTATTTCAATGACTCACAACGTCAAGCAACGAAAGATGCCGGTAAAATTGCGGGTCTTGAAGTTAAGCGAATTATTAATGAGCCAACGGCCGCCGCATTAGCATTTGGTATGGACAAGAAAGAAGGTGATGCTGTTGTTGCTGTTTATGATTTAGGTGGTGGTACTTTTGATATCTCTATTATAGAAATTGCTGATATCGATGGTGAACATCAAATTGAAGTGTTATCAACTAATGGTG
>CAYQUC010000118.1:0-9182 GCA_964420605.1 uncultured Thioalkalispiraceae bacterium
GTCAATTAAATAGAAATAGTAGTCATCGTAAAGCGATGTTTCGTAATATGACTACTTCATTATTTGACCATGAAATAATTAAAACAACACTTCCTAAAGCTAAAGAATTAAGAAGAGTTGCTGAACCATTAATTACAATTGCTAAAGAAGACAGCGTATCTAAACGTCGTCTTGTATTTGATCGCTTACGTGATCGTGGCATGGTAACTAAATTATTCAATATTTTAGGACCGCGTTATAAAGAACGTCCAGGTGGTTATTTACGAATCCTTAAGTGTGGTTTTCGTACCGGAGATAATGCGCCAATGGCTATTGTAGAGTTAGTTGATCGTCCTCAAGGTGAGCTTACAGAAGAAGCTGCGGTAGAAACTACTGAAGCATAAGCCTAGTAACTAAAGAACTTTAAAAAAAGCCGGACACTAGTCCGGCTTTTTTTTGTCTATACTTTAACAACTAACTTGCGAGATTATGAATAAGTAAACCTATTAACACAAAATTCCCTAGCATAAATCTTACGAAGGAAGTTAATCATGATTGTACTCATCACAGATTACGGTTATCAAGGTCCTTATGTTGGACAATTAAAAGCAAAAATAAGTGAGTATTCACCAATGTCAACCGTCATTGATTTGATGCACGATGTACCCGCATTTAATATTTCAGCTGCAGCAAAATTGATTCCTGCTATTAGCATGAACTTTCCTGTAGATTCAGTCTTCATTTGTGTTGTTGATCCAGGCGTAGGTAGTCACCGTAAGGCTGTTTTAATCAAAGCTGATAGTCATTATTTCATAGGACCGGATAATGGCTTGTTTGATAATTTAAAAACAGAGTATAAAAGTATAAGTCAATGGGAAATTATGTGGAGACCAAAACAGCTATCCAGTAGTTTTCATGGCAGAGATTTATTCGTTCCAATTGCATGTATGTTATCGAAGAATGAACTCAACTTTGAATCGGATTTAAAAAAATATCCACTGATTGAGCTAAATAGTACTTTGCTAGATAAACAAATAATTTATTTTGATAATTTTGGAAATGCAATAACATCAATAAAAATATCCGATGTAAATGAAAACAATAAGCTTGAGATTGCTGGAGTTAGGTTTTGTTATGCTCGGGTATTTTCAAATGTTAACATAGGAGATTCTTTTTGGTATAAAAATTCAATGGGTTTGGTTGAAATCGCATGTAATCAAAAAAATATTAAAGAAAAATATCAGTTAAAAATTGGCCAAGCTATTATTATAAAATCTATTTAAACGGCTACACCCAGAATCAGACTACAATAAAAATTCAAACCCCATCATGCGGCGATGGTGATGGATAACAATCGGGCAAATGGAATTGTAACTAGTTCTGTCGTTGTTATAGAAGCAACATTAGATTTGTTGCAAATGTACAAGCCGTTTTTGATACCGAAGCGCTAGCATTGGTTGTAATGTTACCAACCGTGGCTTATGGTGATAGCAATTCACTTGTTGGTGTTGCAGCAGCACAATTACATTTCAAATCAAGATTATTACAAACTCGTGAGGGTTTACCTATGTCGAGACTAGCGCTACGTTTATCGGTGACTTTGAGCTTGTGATTTAATTGCTTTATTTGTAATGTAATAGATTCTTGCCCTAATATCCTCAATCCGTTCAATCGGTTTCATATTTTATAAGTAATAACTCAATAAAACAAACTGTGACACACAACACAAATCCATCAATGTTAGCTATTACTTAACATTGGAGTTGATCCAAATCAACGTTAGCAGATTAAAAACATTTAATCTGGTTTCATCTTATCTTTATTGGGTGGATCTGTATATGAAATGTTGTTCCGGAATTAATGTATTTTTACTTATGTTGTTAATAATCATAACCGGTTGTTCTGGTAGTTCAGAGTCAGCCAGTACGAATAATAACGGCTCGACTGTTTCATCAACTGCACTTGAAGTTGGCAAGCTCATTTTTGAAGACAGCACTTTGTCAGCCAATAATAACCAAGCTTGTGCTTCGTGCCATGATGCCACATCCGGTTTTGCTGATCCTAATGTTACTATGGCGAATCCGGTTTCAGAAGGTTCCATAGCCGGAAAATTTGGAGATAGAAATGCGCCGACTGTGGCTTATGCGATGTTTAATCCTATTTTCTCACAAGTGAATGATGTTAATCGTGGTTTGATTTATACCGGTGGACAATTTCTGGATGGACGACGTAATACCCTTGAAGAGCAGGCTAAAGATCCTTTTTTAAATGCGGTTGAAATGGCTAATCTGAATAAATTAGCGGTTGTTAATAAAGTTCGTAACGGTAATTATGCTAATAAATTCATAGCGGTTTATGGCAGTACTGTATTTGATAATACCGATACTGCTTATGATAAAATCGTACAAGCAATAGCAACGTTCGAACGTTCAATTGAAGTGAATCCCTTTAATTCAAAGTTTGATTGTTATTTACAAGATGCAACACAATATCCTTTAACGACCCAAGAGCAAGCTGGACTGACGGTATTTGATGGTGATGGAAAATGTACGGCTTGTCATACGCTGGATCCCGACCCAATATCCGGAAAAGTATTGTTCACCAATTTCCAGTTTTTCAATATCGGTGTTCCAGCAAATGCCGATAATCCGGCTAATAAAGCCAATGCCTCTTTTGTTGATTTGGGCTTAGGTGGTCGTTTAACTGTCACAACAGAAAATGGTAAGTTTAAAACACCAACTTTACGCAATATCGAAAAAACAGCACCCTATATGCACAATGGTGTCTTTAGCACACTGGAAGAAGTCGTGGCTTTCTACAATATTGAAGAAAAAACACTTGCAAACCCAGCACCGGAAGTGAATGCCAATATAACAGCCGATGATGTTGATTTTCTTGGGCTCAATGATCCTGTTGATATCGATGCACTCGTCGCTTTTATGAAAACTTTAACGGATGGCACGGGAGTTGGCGTTTGTTTTTAAAAAACGTTTTAATATATTAAATTTGAATCGTCGAAAATACTAATGAATGCAGAGGAATAATTTGGAGTAGATTAGCACTTTAGAAAATCTTTGTAGACCTATTTTTTTAGGAAAATTCCTTGTGATTAATTGATGTTAAATGAAGGTCAATATGATTACCGATAGGTCAATAGTTTGGTGTTATCTAAGACTACAACAGTAAAGTTACAAAAAATATAGAATTGTTTGTGCACGGTAATATTTTAATTTTGGAGGGTACAATCTATCACTAAATTAACCAGGTTAGTTTAATTGACCGTTATGGTAAATGAATACTACAAAGGAATTTCCCATTATCATACAGGTGGTTATGTAATTGAGTACTATTGATCTACATATGTTTTCATTAAATCATCGACGGTAAGTTGAAATTAAACTAAAATATCTATATGTGATATAAGTCATTAACTTGAAATTAAACGTTTAATTGGTTTAAAAGTAATCAACATTTAATCAAAATAAGTCAATAATCAGTAATCCTGTAGTTTTATACAATAATCTAAATATTCAACAAAATAAGAGATATTTATGTCAGATAATGAAATTCATCAAATCGTCATCGTTGGTGGTGGTGCAGGTGGTCTTGAACTTGCCACCAGTTTAGGAAACAAACTAGGTAAGCGTAAAAAAGCAAAAATCACTTTATTAGATTTGAATCGAACTCATATCTGGAAACCATTATTGCACGAAGTAGCTGCAGGGACATTTGACTCATACGAGAATCAAGTTGAATATATCGCACAAGCCAAGAATAATCATTTTAACTTTCGTTTAGGCAGAATGTATAAACTGGATCGTGAAAAAAGGCTAGTATACGTAGAACCGACTTTTAATAGTGATAAAGAAGAAATTATTCCTGAACGCCAATTTTATTACGATACATTAATAATGGCGGTAGGATCAGTTAGTAATGACTTTGGTATAGAGGGTGTTAGAGAACATTGTATGTTTCTCGATTCCAAGCAACAAGCCCAATCATTTCAAAATCGTTTGTTAGAAGTATACATTAAAGCAAATACTCAAAAACAAGAAATTCAACCCGGTCAGTTAGATGTCGTAATCGCTGGTGCTGGAGCAACTGGTGTAGAATTATCTGCTCAGTTATATAAAATGTCACGTTTATTTAAAGCCTATGGCTTAGATCAAGTTAATCCATCAAATATTAAAATACATATTGTAGATGCAGATAAACGAATATTATCGGGCTTACCAGAGAAATTATCTAATGCAACCCATGATGAACTTCGTAAGCTCAATATCAATGTTATAACAGAAGAACGTGTCGTCAAAGTTGATAAAGATTATTTAATAACTCATACTGGGCGTGCAATTCCTGCAGCAATTAAAGTATGGGCGGCTGGTATAAAAGCACCAGATTTTTTAAAAGGTTTAGATGGATTGGAATCTAATCGAACTAATCAATTAGTTGTTAAACAAACGTTACAAACCAGCCTTGATAAAAATATATTCTCACTGGGAGATTGCACTCAATGCGAATGGCCAGAAATGAAAAGTTTTATACCACCTCGAGCACAATCAGCGCATCAACAAGCTTCACACTTAGTTAAAACTATTTGTGCTCGACTTAAAAATAAAGAGTTACCTAAGTTTAAATACAAAGATTATGGTTCACTGGTGTCATTGGGTAAATACAGTACTGTAGGTAACTTAATGGGTAATTTAACCGGAACAGTAATGATAGAAGGTTTCTTCGCTCGTATGATGTACTTGTCACTTTATAAAATGCACCAATTTGCGTTATTTGGTTTTTACCAAACATTCATGTTGAGTCTCGCACATGTACTTCGTTCAACTGTGGATCCAAAAATTAAATTACACTAGTACTATGTCGAATTTAACGCATGGCAATATTTTATGCCATGCGTTCTATATTTTATTTTTTTTGATATTTTATCACTTTCGTTGATAGTGTATTTTCAGTAATGCCATCAGAGTTGTAATTTAAATCGCGTAAATGATTCTTGTCAGAGAAATAAAGTGTTTGATCGTTATAATAATCTGAGTTGATATTAGTTGACTGTGAATATGTTAATAAGCCGCGCGCTTTTCCATTTTATTCTTACTAATACTGCTGCAAGTGATATTAATTTAACGAATTTACAACTAGAAAAAATTGAACAACTTGGTGATGTGTCTGGTATGAATGCCACACTACTACACGATACAATTATATTGAACTTTATTACTGATTTAGGACAGTCTAAAAATGCTAATTTATTTAATCAATTAGTATTGGATGATATTGATTTTAGTATGTTACAAGTACTTGATTTTTAAAATAGAGCATAGCGGTAATGGCAAGCTAATCAATCTCTATATGGAATCAACGATCTATATTGTAGTGTTATTTTTAGTGATAAACGAATGGAAAGCTCGGCAAACTCAGAGTTTCTGGACTAAAGCGTAATGAAAATTATAAGTAATATTACGGGAGATACAGCTTACCAAACAGTTTTGACGTGTTCATATTTTCTAATTTTTTCATCAGCAGTTACCAGCGGAACGGCTAGTTTTCGAGCTGTAGCGATTATCATCCTGTCCGCTGGATCTTTGTGAAATTCTCCGGGTAGCATGGTTGACTTGATACTGATCTCGTTATTTACTGGCATAAAGCGAACACCGTCAATTTGTGTCACTTCATCCAACCAACTCTCAACGTCCATACTCAAAATTAAACGGCCTTTGTTGATCAGCATGGATATTTCCCATGCCGATATAGAAGAAACAATCACTTCATCGTCATTATCCAAAGTATCTTTAATAGCCTTTGCAGAGCTTGCTGATAACGTTTTATCGCCGCTTACCCACCATACTAAAATATGCGTATCGATAACTATCATTAGGCATTTTCCCAATCATCATCAGAGATCGGCGCGGTAGCTGCTTCATATTTAACAACTGTTCCCTGCAATAATTCCAACGGACTTAATTTTTGCTGCCTTAGTTTTCTGATTTCTAGGGTTGGCCTACCGCGATCCGTTATAATTCTTGCTTGACCACTTTGTTCAATATCCCGTAATACTTTCAGAGCATGAGCCTTAAATTCAGTCTTTGATATTTTTTTCATCTTTAGCACCTTAGAATATGACTATATGATATAGTCAGTTTAGCAACAGAAATGACTATATACAATAGTCATTTTGATATCAATTATTTCTCATAATCGATGAATTAATTAACTTTTCTGTCTGTTAAGTACTATTTTAGGAGACATAATATGGTCCTTAAAATTGTTCTTGCCACCATTTCCGAGTCACGTACCTACTGTGGGTATAATTAGTATTAATAAAATCAAAGAATTAACTAAACCTTGTCTGATACATTTATCTAACAAGGTAATGATGAAGATATTGTGATATAGCATTACTAGGTAGCATCTAGTTATGCAAAGGAGTTAATTATGGCTACTTTAGTTAAGTTAGATGGTGAATTGAAAAATCGCATATGACATCATACATTTTAGCTTTTCGTCACCAGAAAGAAACGGGTTCTCTGGAGAAGTAAGAAAAAATTTAAATAACAAAATATTCTTTAAGTCAATGTACGCAATTAATTAGTTCTATGCCCGACATATTATGTAACAGATTATTTATTTGAATAAGTGTTACATAATGTATAAGGCTCAATTAAAGTTTCTAAATAAATTAAATATAAAGCAATAAGTAGTGTGAGTGTTGTTAAAACGTATCTATGTTACAACCTATTTTACGAAAAATTCCAAAAAGAATTATTTGTAAGGCGGGTTAAAATTTATTGATCTATATCAAACCGAGCGTAATTTAAATGCAAATTACTTTAATTCAAGATTTCTAGCGCCTAGACTAATAATATACGGTACGTCTTTACTGTTCTGTCAGAGCAGTTTACAACAGTATAGGAGGTGAACGTCATGAAAACAAAAAGTACGATGACAACCCGCAGTGAAGCAACGCCTGAAAAGACTTTACAGGGGTTGTCCGTATTTGAAGAAATGGACCGGTTCTTTGACAATTACATAACACGTGGTTGGTTTCAACCTTTTAGATGGCACAAACCAGAATTTGTTGATCAAAACTATTTATTTGAAAGCAAGGTCCCATGTGTTGATGTTATTGATAAAGGTACCGAAATTCTTGTTAAAGCTGAACTTCCCGGAGTTGAAAAGAAGGATCTGGATATTTCGGTCACTAAAAACAGTGTTACCATTAAAGGCACAACTCGCCACGAAGAAACGGAGGAAAAAGGTGATTACTATCATAGTGAAATTTCACAAGCTAGCTATCAACGCACTATAATGTTACCTAGTGAAGTTTTTGAAGAAAAAGCCAAGGCAAAATTTAAGGATGGCATTTTGAAGTTAACATTACCAAAGATGGAAAAAGCAACTAATCGAAAGATCACAGTTGAATAAAACGAAAGCATCGCAGGTAATTAAAACCCGGTATCCCCCACTGGGTTTTTTTATGAGTTTAAACAACTGAACTTAACTACGATGAATTGATCCTGATCAATTTGTTACTGAGTGAACAAGGTTAACTTATATCTTCATTATTTAATTAGGTTCTCAAAATGGAAATAAAGGCAACTGGAACACCGAGCCCGAATTTTACGACAAGCCCTTATGATCTTGACAATAATGAAACTTATGAACGTTGGCGTGATAATAAACTTAAGGCTTATCCCCGATACATCTCTGATTTGGTTGTAGAAATTAACGATCCCCGCGATTTAAAGAAAAATGAATACCAAAAAATAATTGATGTTTGCCGTAAAACAAACATGGTTATTTATGCAAGCAAAACCGGTGATGATCCAGACCCTGAAATACCGCTTACAATTGGACGAAAATTTGTTGGACAAAAACCAGATCATAATTGGTTAGCTAATGATAATGGTTTAACATCATTAAAGGTTGCAAAACGGGGTATCCGACAACAATTCATCCCTTATACCAACCGTGAAATTCAATGGCATACAGATGGTTATTACAATTCACTACAACATCAAGTTCAAGCATTATTACTACATGTCGTACAACGTGCTGCTCGAGGTGGTGAAAACGCATTAGTCGATCACGAGATTGTATACATTATGTTACGTGAAAAAAATCCAGAATATATTCGTGCCTTAATGGCATCTGATGTTTTGACGATACCTGCTAGAATAACCGGTGGCAAAGTTGCTCGTGCAGAAGAATCGGGTCCAGTTTTTAGTATCAATGCTAATGGTAAATTACATATGCGATATACCATTCGAGTAAATAATGTTATGTGGTCGGAAGATCATTTAACACAGGAAGCATTGCGTTACTTAGAATACATTTTGGCAAGTCATTCAAGTTATATATTTTCCGGTTTACTCGAACCGGGTATGGGACTGATTAGTAATAATGTATTACACAATAGAGCGGCGTTCATTGACTCGGAAACACAGGTTCGTCATTTTTACCGCGCACGTTATTTTAATCGTATAACTGATTTAAGTTGACAATAAACATCAATAGAAATGTAATGATATCATGCACTCAACACTGGGACTCAGTTTTCTCAGAAACTGAAAGTTCTGAATTAGGATGGTATGAAAATGATGCCTCAAAAACAATGAAGTTAATGAAGCATATACCGAATTGGAAAACATCTACAATTTTTATTCCCGGTGCAGGAACGTCAATTTTAATTGATGAATTATTGAGTAATGGTGCAGGTTTGGTTCTTAATGATATTAGCCTTGAAGCTTTAAATAAAAATAAATTCAAACATCAAGGCGAAAATATTCATTGGTTATGGCAGGATATTTCCAAACCTATTATTAATAAGTTACCAAAAATAGATATTTGGATTGATCGAGCCGTTCTTCATTTTTTAATCGAAGATGCAGCAGTTAGTGGTTATTTTGATAACTTGAATGCTACTCTAAAGGTTGGAGGCTATGTTTTATTTGCTGAGTTTTCAAAACTATGTGCTTATAAATGCGCAGGATTACCCACACGTCAGTATGATGTTCGAGAATTTTCAAATCACCTAGGCTCAAATTACAATATAACGTCATATTTCAAACATACCTATACAAGCCCATCCGGTGAGAATCGACCTTATATTTACGCATTGTATCAAAGGCTTAAGTAGTGTTATTTCTCGATAAAATTTTTTTACTTCTTATATTTAATTAACAATGCTAGAG
>CAYQUC010000119.1:0-8975 GCA_964420605.1 uncultured Thioalkalispiraceae bacterium
AACAATAATGTTTTAAAGCTTGTTCGATAATCTAGTGATTACATAGTTTTTTTTAGCTTAAGCATCTGTTAAAATTAAGCCATGATTAAATCTCCAGAATTATTATTGCCCTCCGGTTTATTACGCCACGTGAAGTTTGCTTTTGCCTATGGTGCCGATGCGGTTTATGCCGGTCAACCACGTTACAGCTTACGGGTTCGTAATAATGATTTTACAATAGCTCATCTAGCTCAAGGCATTGAAGAAGCGCATCGCTTGGGTAAAAAATTCTTTGTTGCAAGTAATATACTGGCGCACAATACCAAGGTTAATACTTATATGGCTGATATGGAACAGGTTGTCGCATTAGCGCCTGATGCATTAATCATGGCCGATCCAGGGCTCATTATGATGGTGCGTGAGCGTTGGCCCGACATGCCGGTGCATTTATCAGTTCAAGCAAATACCACCAATTATGCATCTGTGAAATTTTGGCAATCAATCGGAATCAGCCGAGTAATATTATCACGTGAATTATCTTTAAACGAAATTGAAGACATCCGTCAACGTTGTCCTGATATGGAACTGGAAGTTTTTGTTCATGGTGCACTTTGTATTGCCTATTCAGGGCGGTGTTTATTATCGGGCTATTTTAATCATCGAGATCCAAATCAAGGCAGTTGTACCAATTCCTGTCGTTGGAAATACAGCATTTCTGAAGCCAATTTAAATGAAACCGGTGATATTGAAAAAGCACAAAAAATAGATTTTGATGGCATCTCGGCCATTCAAACACCGGAATTATTTCCCGAACAAACTCGAGAACGACATCCCATGGCCAACAAAGTTTACTTGCTCGAAGAAGGCGGACGTAAAGGTGAGCTAATGCCAATAATGGAAGATGAATTTGGCACTTACATTATGAACTCAAAAGATTTGCGTGCCATCCAACACGTTAAACGTTTAACCGAAATTGGAATAGATTCATTAAAAATTGAAGGACGTACAAAATCACATTATTATGTTGCTCGAACTGCACAGTTATATCGCGCAGCAATAAATGATGCGGTTGCAGGTCGAGAGTTTGATGCTACATTATATGGCAAACTCGAAGGATTGGCTAATCGAGGTTATACCGATGGTTTTTATATGCGCCATCCAAATCAACAATACCAAAATTACTTAAAAAGTCATTCAGTGAGCTCGAAACAACAATTTGTTGGAGAAATACGGTCTTATAACACTGTAACCGGTTTAGCCGAAGTGTCGGTAAAAAATAAATTTATTGTAGGTGATAATATTGAAATTATTAGTCCCGAAGGTAATCAAACAATTACATTACAACACATTGAAAGTCTCGATGGCGCAGCAATGCCGCAAGCGCCAGGCGGGGGCTACACTGTACGAATTAGTCTACCCGATGGCAATTACGATAAGGCTTTATTAGCACGAAATTTAACACCTAATGTTACCCCAAAAAACTAATTACTCAATTATTATTTATCCGATACTTTAACAGCATTAATTATATCACCGCAGTTAACATCACCTTCGATTCATTAAATTGCTTATATTATGTTGCGTGAGAAGATCCTGATTATATTCGAGTGCATATGAAACCGGATGTAATGATTATCCCTGTACGAATAACGGATGGAAAAATAGCACGCGCAGAAGAATCTTGCATGGGTTTATTGGGTAATAATATATTGCATAACCGAAGTGCTTTTACTGATAGTAAAGATCATACCATGCTGAATTTATATTAGAATAAAAATTATAGAGCAGTATCTTAATTCTGCTCTATTGATGTTAAATATTTTTGTTTTTAAAAAAAGGTCTATGTGAGATCCCTCTAAAAAATCCAAATTATAATATGACCTATATTTAAAAAAATCACCTTGACCATGCATTGATTTGAATCAATTAAAAGCCTGTTTTAATCTGATAAGATCTCAGTATTGTTACTAGAAATTCAGGAAATTAATAGTGTTATGCATTTACCAAGTGTTGTTCATTGATTTGGCAAAGCCATGCGTTATAAATATGGAGAAAAAGTACATAAAATTAGCATCAATACTGCACTAACTTGTCCCAATATGGATGGTACATCCGGACGCGGTGGTTGCACATTTTGTAATAATGCCTCATTGAACCCCAATGTTAAAAAATCACCACCGGTGAGTAAGCAACTATTATCGGGTAAGCAGGTCATTACTCGACGCACCGGCGCACGAAAGTACATTGCCTATTTTCAAGCATATACCAATACTTATGCTGATTTAAAATATTTAAAAAAACTTTATGATTCAGCTTTAAATGATCCTCTGGTGATAGGGCTCTCACTAGGAACAAGGCCTGATTGTGTTCCGGATGCGGTTTTAAGCTTACTTGCAGACTATCAAGAATAGGGTGGTGTTCACAAAAATGGTTGGTTTTAAATGCGATCCATGATCGTTTATGTTTTTTAAAAAACAATGAACTAGCTACTATTAATTAATACTAAAATAGGTAATGTAAAAATATGCCTTATTCAAAACAAATTATAAAATACGGATTTAGCGTTTTAGTCGCGTCGCTATTAGTTTATTTGAGTAGCTATAGTGTACGTTTTGTTGCACGAGCTGAAATTAAGACAATATCATCGGCAATAAATATAGCCGGTCGTCAACGGATGTTAACCCAGAGGATATTAAAACATTATGCAATGATCGGTTTAGGAATCGATAGCTTATCAACAACATCAGAACAGCAACTGAGTAATGATATCGCACTGTATAATAATCAATTAAAAAAATTAAAACTGTTTTACCTCAATGATTTAATAACAAAACGCTTAAAATTAGTTACTAATTTTTGGCTACCATATAAAAAACGATTAGAAGAACCCGTATCACTTAAAAATGCAAACTGGCTTTTAAAAAATAATCAAAAACTGCTTAGCGAATCGAATGCGGTTGTGGTGTTATTACGCGAATCTTCTGGGAGTAATTATGCTGAATTAGTCAATATAGCAGGACGACAACGAATGTTGTCACAAATGATAGCAAAAATTTACATGTTCAAAGAATGGGGGCTGTATAACAATAAATCACTGGTACAAACAAAACAAGTACGTAAAGATTTTAATCGAGCTTTAGTAAAACTATTTAACGCTAAAGAAAATACTGAAACTATTCAACAGGCTTTAACCGAGGTCAAAGTTGAGTGGCAGTTATTTGAATTTGGGTTAGATAGAAAAATGCACGGAAAAAATGTAAAACCAGTACCATTAATAGTGGCTTTAATGAGTGAGAAAATATTACACAAAATGAATGAAATTACATTATTGTATGAAAACTTATCGGCAATAAAATTAAAAAAAATTAACGTAGCCAACTAGGATCCGAATGAAATAGGACATCACGGGGTTTGCCTTGACTTTCAAAAGCCATCATCAGTGCCATGCAAGTAATCTGAGTTGGGCTGTCTGAGCAAGCCCAAACAATTATTTTTCGTGCATACAAGTCCATTACAGCCGCCAAGTATAATCATTGTGTACGGCTAAAATATCAGTTACATCACGACACTGTGTTGGGTGCTTCAACATTAAATTCACGTTGTAATAAATTTAAGGCAGTTTTAGATTCATGGTCTGCAACTTTGTACTTTGGTTTGTAGTGTTGTTTACTCTCGATATTAGCTTCTTTCATTAAATTCTTTGCTTTATGTCGACCTAAATAAACTTAAACATATTTTGAGCAATTTAGCTCAAATCAAAACTCATTTTTTGTATGGCTTTAAAAAAGTGAGAACAAATACATAAATTTATATCATGTTTTGACCTCAGTAACCGATATATAATTATACTATTTATATTAATATCGACACTATTTTATGGTCAATTTATCAAACAAAGTTGATGGCGGAATCGTTGTATTGGCAAGAATTGCAGCAGATTTACATTCAGTCTTAACTATCGCATGGGCTGTCTCTTTAGCAGCTAAAAATGCCAAAATAATTTCAGCTCAGGCCGGTGATAAGGGGCTAGGGTTTAAACCCATTACAGTATTCATTGATGAAATTTCTTTAGAAACCATTAATGGTGTCAACGAAATAAATAAGGAAGCTTTGCGACTTTCCAAAATTGCGGTTAAAAAGCGACGCTGTGAAGATGCTTATCAGCGCTTTTACCGGGTAAAAAATACTAACAGTGATGCCAGGTATATCAATTCATTAAAACCAGCTATGAAACGTGTCGAGGAAGATATGATATTAGTGACAAAGGAATTCAAAAAAAGCTTGAATGAACTTACATTGTTACTCGACTTTATGACTAAATGTATGTTGTCAGCACGTAGTATTGCATCAGTTGCTCGAATTGTTACATCCAATGCTCAGGAATACCAGGATAAACTTAAAGTAGTGTCCGATGATCTTGATAAGGCCGCCATTTACATTTCAGAAAAATTATCAGACAGCTATCAACATTTATATAATGTAAATTTAATTAAACACAATTAAATTTATTTATAAAAAGAGAAAAAATGAAAACAACAAAAATATTTGATCAAGGACACCAATGGTTTATGTTTGGCCGTGATCCTGAAAAACCTGAAAAAATAATTGATACAAATCAGTACATGGTTGTATCAGGAGAACATGCACTATTAATGGATCCTGGCGGAATTGAAGTATTTGCTCCGATGCTGGGAGCCATTCTACATCATGCTAAAATAGAAGAGATCACCGATCTTTTTGCCTCTCACCAAGATCCTGATATTATTTCTTCCCTTGGTTTATGGGATCAGGCTTTACCCCATGCAACACTACATGCACCTTGGATATGGGAAGGTTTTCTAAGACATTTTGGAATGTCAAATATTGAATATGATGGCATACCCGATGAAGGTAAAACTATAGATATTGAAGAAACTCATCTGGTATTAATTCCAGCTCATTATCTACACGCATCGGGTAATTTTCATGTATATGATCCAGAAGCAAAAATTTTAATGAGTGGCGATGTTGGCGCGGCACTTGAAGCAAGTGGAACCCCGCTTTACGTTGATAATTTTGAAGAACATATTCCGAAAATGAAAATGTTCCATGAACGTTGGATGCCATCAAATCGTGCTAAAAATGACTGGATTGATCGTGTTCGTAAATTGGATATACAGTACATGGCACCGCAACACGGTAGAATATTTAAAGGTGATAATGTCAAACGCTTTCTTGATTGGTTTGAGGCATTAGAAGTCGGTAATGCCATCCCAAAATGAATTTAGCTAGTATTTCTAGTGGTTGAGTTTATTAAACTTCACAACCAGTAGTTAACTTAGATTGAATTTAGTGAGGAGTTACTGCTGATGTAGTTTTTTTTATAATTGTCACTTCACAACCATCATCTATATTCAATTCATATGTGATTTGATCAATTCGTTCTTCTTGTAAAATGCTAACAACATAAGTATCAGTTTTTGATAATTTAATTTCAGATATTCCACCATCACCAACTTCTTTGTAATTTTATTGCATTCACCGGTTAGTAAGTCACTATTTTGGTAATGCCCTGATACTTTTTAAAAGTACTTAATACTATCCCTCTCAAAGCACCATTTAAACACATTGAGAAGGAATGTTTAGTTGCGTTGCATATAGAGGCGAGTTGCTTCTAGTCGCGATCGAAAATCAGTCTTGGAATAGCCAGCCCGAGGCAAAGGCCGGTAGCAGCCGCGAACACAAAGAAAGTCGGTACAAAGTAGATAAACCAGTGTACTTTATCGAAGCCTGTTAACCAGATTCCAATTAATATAAACAGGCTGGAATTAAACATAAACATACGCATTGAAGCGCTTGCAGTAAATAATGATTTTATTTTTCTAACCATGTTTAACCTCTGGGTTAATATTTTTGGATGACAGTTATGACTACGTATGCTGCAATGAAGGCAGTTTCAGTTTAGGGTATTTTTTTCGTAGCGATTTAATGGGTACTTTCTTCTCATTAGTTTCAGTGAAATGTTTGTAGCCCAGTAATACATCATGAGCCATTTTTTTCATTTTTCCGGCCATTAAAGGTGTCAGAAAGGCAGGCTTGGCTTTATAGTCAATATCGATACGTAGTAAAGTATTACCTTGTGCATCTGTCTTTATTTTGAAGCCCCATAACATTTTGCGTATAGGGAAGTTTTTCCATTCATAGACTTCATATTGGTAACTTTCACCTTCTACATAATTATAAATGCGTTCTTTAAGAACAATATTCATACCCATGTCAACAACGTTGCAAATACGTTCACATCCTAATTCGGCAACATTATTACTGCCTTCGACACTATATGATTTTTCCACACCTGCATGAAAATTTGAGACATCACCAAAGTGAGACAAACTTTCCCACATTTTTTCTGGTGTTACATTGACGGGTATTTCTTCGTAGATATTTTTCAATTTCATTGGTTTATCCTCATTAAGTGATTAAGAGTTTTTTACTTGCCCGCTTTTAGTACAGATATTTCTATGCATTACTCAAAGCTCCGAGCCTGATATCATCATGGGCAGTTTTTCTAGTGTACCTGTAATGTTTGTTTTCTAGTCCTTGAAGGCTCTTGAGATATGTCTCAATAGTAACTACTATAGATATAACTCTTATAACTAACAATACGCAATATTGGTAACACTCTGTTATCAAATCGAGAACAATCATATGTTGGATGATCTGAAACGCATGGTAATTTTTGCAAATGTTGTAGAATCAGGAAGTTTTTCTGCTGCTGCACAGCGACTGGGAATTGCTAAATCTGCTATTAGCAAACACGTATCGTTACTTGAGCAGAACACCGGAGTACGATTACTAAATCGCACTACGCGTAGTTTGAGTCTTACCGATATTGGTGAGACTTATTTCCAGAATTGCGTGCGGTTGCTGGAAGTGATGGAAGATGCGAAGCAATGTACTAGTGCTTTACAGGATGAACCACGCGGCATGTTAAGAGTTTCTTGCCCTGCCAGTTTTGGTATTGAACATGTAGCACCTCTACTCAATAATTTTTTGCAACAACATTCTGCACTGAATGCAGAATTACTGTTGGATGATAATGTGGTGGATATGACTGAATCCGGTATTGACGTTGCGATCAGAGTTGGTTGGTTGCCCGACTCCAGTTTACGAGCACGAAAATTGAGAGATGCTTCACGATTGTTGTGTGCTTCACCCGACTACATTGAACGAATGGGATTACCTAAGACTCCAGAGGTACTGGCGCAACATGAATGGGTTATCTTTACCCGTCTGCCTACTCCTCATCGTTATACATTTACTAAAAATAAAAAAAGTAAAGATATTCAAGTAAAGGGGAGAATTAAAACCAACAATGGTAATGCAGTACGCAAGTTAGTGCTGGAGGGCGCGGGGATATCCGTATTATCAGATTTTCTTGTCGCAAAAGATCTAAAAAAGGGAAAATTGATTCATTTATTACCGGATTACCGTATTGCCGATGCCGGTATTTATGCGGTTTATCAGACTCAACAATTACAACAAGCCAAGATACGGAAATTTATTGATTATCTTGTTAAAGAATTATAAAAAATTAATATCTTATATTTTACAAGTCATTCGAAGTAGTTATTAACTCAAGGCTCTTTTAGCGTCCAAATTCTCGAGTTTTTCTGAACGTGTCTGTTTTTATGAATGACCATTTTTATATGCATTAAATACCATTATACCTATCAAAGTAGTCATTAAAGTATTGCTTCGAGACTGTAATCCTTTAATTGGACTTTTTTGTTTTGTGGTGGAGCTATATGCGTATTAAACTCTAATCAAGATTTCAACATAGCGAGCTTTCGTGAAGATGCCATCTTCCTTTAAATTAATCTAGTTTAGACAATTGTAGTCGGGTATTCAGTTGCTCTCTATAAAGCGCACCCAAATTTGGGTGCGTACGATTTATTTAGTTTTACAGTTTTTATTCCGTTTTGCGGTAAATGAACCAAACTGATTTTTTCCTGTCAGTGTGTTTTTATTTTTCGATACGGTGATAGCATCAATTATTGGCCATTCAATCACATAGCCGTTACCGTGTTTTTTCCATGTTCCTTTAAGATGAGCTGCAGTTGCTGTTTTATTTGCCGCGAGTATCAGCTCTATATTATTACTAAGCCATTTCCCTTGAATTGAATTTGCTTTCCCAGAAATTCTTTTAGCTGAAACCGGAAAACCAAAGATATTTTTTCCTGAATAACTCGAACCGTCTACCGACAATGCCACCGTATCGGTTATTGAGGGCCAGGTGATTGAGTAACGATTGTTTTTACTGTCAATTGTTTTCCATTTTGCAGGAATCACGCCGTTTTTTGCAATGCCATCTTTTGTTATGATTATTTTGGGACCGTTTGACCAGTTCCAACAACCCGATAAAGTATCGATTTTAGTGATTAATTTAGCTTTTGTTTTTATTTTAGGTTTTTTTGGGCTTACAATTTTTTTATTGCTAGTCTGTGGTTTATTTGACTTTAGTGTTGTTTTAGTATTTTTAATTTGATACGAAGTATCATTTGCCCGGTAGGGATGGCCTCCTATTTTTTTCATTATGTCATTATACAAATTTATTTCGGCCAAAATTAAATCGGCTTGAAATTGAATTTTTGGTTGCGGATATTTGGCATTTTGTATCATCTTATTTAAATCGTCTAAATAGGCAAAACGTTTGTGTGGGGCTCCAGAATACATGTATGCAGCTAATGATTGAACATCCGGTCTGGGTTTTATATCCGGGTTTGCTCCAAATTCGAGTAATAGTTTAATTACGGTATAAGGGTAAAGAACTGATTCAGGAAATGACGTACTATTTTTGTATGGCGGGACGGAACCTATACTTGCGTAATTATAAAGAGGGGTATCGGTATGTCTGGTCCCGCGGTTAAAGGTGCCATCAAGTAGTGATTGAGATATTCGTTCGCCTTTTTTTTGGAAGTTGTTTAAACAACTTCGTAAGGTTGACTCAAATGCTT
>CAYQUC010000120.1:0-8942 GCA_964420605.1 uncultured Thioalkalispiraceae bacterium
CCGATGATAGTTTGGGGTCTCCCCATGCGAAAGTAGGACACTGCCAGACTTTAAATACCGAAAACCCTACGTACATAGTACGTAGGGTTTTTTTTATCTTTTGAATTACATAAAACCGAATTGAGACAGTTGTGGTCAAGCTTGTATTTCCACAACGGTTCAAAGTTTGTTTGGCGACCATAGCGAGTGGGTCCCACCCGATCCCATACCGAACTCGGAAGTGAAACTGCTCAGCGCCGATGATAGTTTGGGGTCTCCCCATGCGAAAGTAGGACACTGCCAGACTTTAAATACCGAAACCCTTAGTACTTAGGCACTAAGGGTTTTTTTATGCCTACAAGATCAGTCTAAATATTATTAATTAGATCTTTACTGTATATCTAATTGCAAAATAACTCATGATTAATGCCAGCTATAAAATTGGCTTAGGTCAATTGTTATATTAAAGAGCTTTTTAAGTTGACCGATAAAGGCTTAGGTAATATCGAACTTAAGGATCCTGATTAATGGCACATCTACTCTCAACACTACTCTCTCCTTCAGTAGCATTATTAAATAAATTAAAATTCAAGTTTAAATTCTCAATCATATTTATTTTGTATTTAATACCTGTAACTTACATCATTCTTACAACCTTTAGTGAGCATTCAAAATTAATAGCACATGAAAAATTAGAAATTTCAGGCATTCAATATATGGCAAAAATTAGACCTCTAATCGAAAATATGGCAAGAGCTAGAGGCCTAACGAATTCATATCTTCATGGCAAAATAGAATTAAAGGAACAAGTCGGTTCAATAAGAGCTACTGTTAATAAACAGCTATCAAATTTAATGAAACTCGATTCGTCGCTAGGGGATGAACTTAATACAACAGAATTAGCAAAGGTATTAGAACGTGGTTGGAATCTAGTTGCAGCTCAATCATCAGGCTGGTCTGCTGAAAAGTCCTTTACTGAACATACATTAGTGATTAAAAAATTAATAACTTTAAATGAGTACATTCTTGAAAAATCCAAATTATTGTTAGATCCATCTCTGGATAGTAATTTTATGGCTACTGCTTTGGGTGTCCGGATTCCTAATCTGGTTGAAAACTTAGGTAAGGCTCGGGGATTAGGTGCTGGTGTTATCACTGATGGTGAGTTTACTTCAAAATCGTTTTTAAACTTAGGTAACTTAATACAAAATATTAAAAATACTGATATTGCAATGGTTCATGGTTTTGACGTGATTTTTGAGAATAATCCACGAATTAAAAATAGTTTAATGATTCTTAAAAATGAATCTGTAGTAATTACTAAACAATTTATAAAAGTAACGTTAAACGATGTAATGCAGCCAGAAAAAATTAAAATTAGCTCTGCTGATTATTTTTCACTTGGTTCAAAAGCCATCAATGCAAATTTTAAATTATATGATGCTGTTCAACCGATATTAATTAACTTATTAGAAGAAAGAATTAGTTCACAACAAAATGAGCTCGTAATTAAAATTATTATTAGTGCTGCATTACTATTATTTGCACTCTACATTTTTGGTGGCTTTCAGCGCAGTATAATGAATTCTATTAATAGTGTAAAAGTTGCTGTTACTGCCATGGCTAATGGTGATCTGACAACACATGTAAAGTTAGATACACGTGATGAAATGCAGTTAATTGCACACGACATGAATTATATGATAGATAAAATGCATGGATTAGTATCACAAGTTGTACACACTGCAAATGAAGTTGTCGAGTCTTCTGAATTGAGTGGTGTTACATCTAAAGATACTAGTGAAGGCGTTAATAGACAAAATCAAGAATTAGAATTGGTCGCAACTGCGATGAATCAAATGTCAGCAACTGTTCAAGAAGTAGCGAAAAATGCTGCGAGTACCGCAGAAGCAACCAGAAATGCGGACAAACAAGCAAACAAAGGACGTTCAGTTGTAAACCAAACCATAGAATCAATTAATATTTTATCCACTGAGATGCAACAAGCTGGTACTGTCATAAAACAACTAGAGGAAGATAGTGATAGTATCGGCACTGTGCTTGATGTCATTCGAGGAATAGCAGAACAAACTAATTTACTCGCACTCAATGCCGCTATAGAAGCAGCGCGTGCTGGTGAACAAGGTCGTGGTTTTGCTGTTGTAGCCGATGAGGTCCGAACATTGGCAAGTCGTACTCAAGATTCAACTCAAGAAATTCAAACAATGATTGAAAAATTACAATTAGGTGCTCGTAACGCCGTTAAAGTAATGGATGACGGTAGTGAGCAAACTGAAAAAACAGTTAAACAGGCTGCAGAAGCTGGAGCAACTTTGGAATCAATTACTGAAGCGGTTGATCATATCACATCAATGAACGAGCAAATTGCCAGTGCAGCAGAGCAACAAAGTAGTGTTGCTGACGAAATTAACCGCAATGTTGTTACAGTTAGAGATATTGCTGTTCAGACCGTTAGCAATGCAGACCTCACCGCTCAAAAAAGTGAAGCATTACACAGAGTTGCCGCTGAACTTCAGGAATTGGTCTCTGAATTTAATATTAAGTCGAACTAAATAATTATTTTACATAATTCAAATTATATAGTTAACATGAATTTATTTCTGTTTTTAAATTAAGTTTGAATAATTAACCGTTAGGTGAGCTTATAATAAAATTATAAGCTCAATTATAGGGATTAATATTTTATAATATAAAAACTTCTAGCGTACTAAGTACCTAGTTTTTTTACCTGTATAAAATAGTATATTATAGGGTAAATTGTAGCGCTATATTTTTAAGTTTTAATGATTCACTGACTATTTGGTGCATAGCTATAGTGGTATCTTTTGATGAGTTTGCAGTTACATCGGCTGCAGTATTGATATTAACCATATTTTTACTGATCTCTTCTGTCACAACACTTTGTTGTTCAGCAGCGGCTGCTATTTGAGTGCTCATATCTTTAAGTTGTTCCACTGAATGAGTAATTTCATCTAAAGAACTGTTGGCATTTGATGCTTTTTCAACACTCTCAATGCTGACTTCCTTACTTTGTTGCATCAAGCTCACTGTACGGCTTGCTGTTGTTTGTAATGACTCAATCATGGACTGAATTTCATTGGTTGATTCTTGGGTTCGACTTGCCAATGTTCGGACTTCATCAGCTACAACAGCAAAACCTCGACCTTGCTCACCGGCACGTGCGGCTTCAATGGCTGCATTTAGAGCTAATAAATTAGTTTGTTCAGCAATTCCCCTGATAACATCAACAACGGAGCCGATCGATTTAGTGCTAGATGCGAGTTCATCAATTGCTGCAGAAGCTTGTGAGATACGATCGGCCAATTTTGAGATTCCCGTTATTGTGTCGTTTACAACTTCCTTACCTTTAATAACATCGCTATTGGTTTTTGTTGTTGTGACTGACGAGTTTGATGCATTAATGGCGACTTCCTGAACAGTGGCCGACATTTCATTCATTGCTGTAGCAACTTGATCAATTTCCATATGTTGTTTCTGTAAACTGTTATCTGTTTGTTTAATTATAGCTTCAGTATCGTTGACAACGTTATCCAGATTTGTAGCAGCAGTTGATACTCTGTGGATTATGGTGTTAATTTGTGACTGTTGTGCTTTTATTACCAGTTGTATGGCACCAAGTTCGTCGTCTCTTCCGGTATAAATTGTTTGAGTTATTTTATTTGAAAATAACGTTGCTGCTTGTTTTGAGGCTTTCATCCAGGGCGATGAAATTAATTTTGCCATGATTAAAATATTTAATACTGTCAGAATAGCAATTGCTGTAATACTAAAATTACTTGCTTTACTGATGAATAATAGTAGTACTACAGCCGGTACTATCGATAAAATGGAACCTACAACAATTTTTGACATTAAATTGAGTTTTAGAATTGACTTTAGTTTCTGCCAGTAGTTTTTACCTGTTGTTAGAGTTTGATATAATTTCTGGGCATTTTTTACTTGTGTTTTAGTCGGCTTACTGCGAACAGATTGATATCCCGTGATTTTGCCATTGGTAAAGATTGGTGTGATATAGGCATCTACCCAATAAAAATCGCCATTTTTGCATCTGTTTTTGACTATGCCCATCCAGGATTTGCCTTGTTTTATGTCATACCACAGATCATTAAATGCTGCGCTTGGCATATCGGGGTGTCGAATAATATTATGATTATAATTAAGCAACTCGTCTTCTGAAAAACCGCTAATATCGATAAAATCTTGATTGACAGAATCAAGCATACCTTTTTCATTGGTTGTTGAAACGATAAAGGTCGTATCATCAAAGGTCCGCTCGTTATTGGTTATTGGAAGATTTTTTTTCATAGAACACCTAATATTTTGTATATAAATATAGCGGCACTTTACACAAACTATTAAAAAAAAATGTACGATAAAATTATATGGATCAATCAAGCAAAAATTGAATTTTATATTTTGAGTAATTAATAATAGTATATTTTAATAGCCCTATATATTATTTTGTGTTATACAAATAAATAAAAACAATATTGGTTAGTAATAAAATAAATGATGTTACTTGCCATACTTTTACCGGATTGCGTTCGATAAGTGGAGTGTTTTGTTTTGATTCTAACTCGGGATCGGGTTTTGTTAATGCGGATGTAAATTCAGATAATAATTCATAGCGATATTGAGGTTGAATTTTAACGGCTTTTTCGAGGGCCTTATCCACCCATTCGGGTAAGTCTTTAGCAAAATTCCTTGCGGAAATATAGCTCACTTTTCCGAGGTTGCGCGCCGATAACTCCTTGCCGTAGGGTAATTTTCCAGTTAATAATTCATAAGCAATAACGGCCATGGAAAATATATCCGAACGATTACTCCCAAGCTCTCCGGTGTGATATTCAGGAGCTGTATAATTT
The DNA here is from genome assembly GCA_964420605.1 of uncultured Thioalkalispiraceae bacterium. Classification (GTDB taxonomy): domain Bacteria; phylum Pseudomonadota; class Gammaproteobacteria; order UBA6429; family Thiohalophilaceae; genus CAYQUC01. The sequence continues at coordinate 4,887 of CAYQUC010000120.1, forward strand.
ATTGTACCCAAGATATTATTGGATTCGATCGGTTTACTTATTTCTTCAATCCCCGCAATTTTAGTTGAGCCAAAGTCGATTATTTTTAACGAGCCATGTTCATCAATAATGATGTTGTCGGGTTTTAAATCCTGGTGAATCATTTCAAGACGATGAAAGGCACGTAAACCTCTAGAAATCTGTAGAATAAAATTTCTCGTTTGAGTTAATGTTGACTGTGGTAAGTCATCCATCCATTGTCTAAGTGTCATTCCGTCGATAAATTCCGCAATATAATATAATGCCGTGCGTTTTTTATCAACTTGACAGACCTTCATTACATGAGGGTTATTGATACGTCGGCCGATCCATTCCTCATGTAAAAATTGATTTATGTATTCTGCATCATCATCGTAATTTAGTGATGGCGCTTTTAAAATTAATTTTCTACTTGTCTCTATATCTTGCACTAAATAAACTTCGGTTCGACGCGTTGAAAACATGTGTCTTAGCACTTTATAGCCATCAAGTTTCATACCTGTTTCTAATACAGGTGGAAAAGGAAGTTGGGTTAACGTATCAAAAAACTCTTTTTCATTTTTATGAGGTAAATTTGTTATTTTAATGATTTGACACGTTAAATTATCATCACTGTTATGCGCTGTTGCCAGCTCAATCATGTCGTTGACTGCTTGCTTCAAATCGTCACTATGATTTAAAACACTGTTTTTAATTTCTTTGTCGGTTATAAATTCAAAAACACCATCGGTGAGCATAATAAATATATCGTTATCTTCTAGCGCAATTTTCTTATAATCAATGTCGAGGTGCAGTTGAATCCCCATTGCACGCGACAGATAAGTTTTACCGTTATCAACAGTAATGCGGTGATCCTGGGTTAATTGTTGCAGGTCTTTACCGCGCAGTCGATAAATTCGGCTATCCCCAACATGGAACATATATGCAGTATTAGATTTGAATACCAAGGTGCTAATAGTAGTAACCATGCCTTTGTGGCTACCATATTCACGTTGACCAGTACCGTGCAACCAATGATTAAGAGCAGAAATTATCTTCTGTGACGAAGTTTTTACAGTCCAACTTTCGGGAGTGCTATAATAATCATTAAGGAAACCAGAGACGCAAGCTTCACTTGCTTCTTTGCCTGCTTCACTGCCACTCATACCATCTGCAATGACAGCTGCAATGCCTTTGGTATTTAGTAAAACATCATCAGGACAGCGCACACCACAAGCATCTTCATTTACTGGTTTAATACCAGCTATACTCTTTGATGCAATTTCTATCGATAGTTTCATATGATTTATTCTACTTGAATAATGAAAGCAGTTCCATTGAGTGAATAATTTAACTTAATGATTTTTTTGATTTGATCTACGTTCTTTAAAATACCAAAATACGACTAATAGTATTGCTACTATTATTGAGACGTAAATAAAATTATTCGATAATACCAGTTTTTCTGCTAGTACTTGATCGGTTAATTTTTCAGCCAATACGGTATAAACAATTGTTGCCGGTAACATACCAATAAATGTGGCGATTAAAAAATGAGATAATTTAATTTTACTCGCACCTGCAGCATAACTAATTAAGTCAAATGATATTATTGGAATAAGTCGAGAAATTAAAATGAGCTTGAAGCCATGTTGGCTACTCATTTTTTCAATGTAATGTTGCGCACGTGAATCGTTTAATATTTTGTTAGCATAATTGGTATAAAACCAGCGAGTAATAGCAAAAGATACAATTGCACCAAGCAATGCACCTATGGTTGATATTACGACTCCCCAAAATATCCCAAAAATAATTCCATTGGCGGCAGTAATTAAATAGGCTGGTAAAGGCGCTATTACTGCTTGTAAGACCATTAGTACAATGCTAATTATAGGAGCGGCTACTCCCCATGACCGAATAAGGTTTACTATTTCAGTGATATTGTCGGCTATTAGTATTTCACTGGTTTTTTCAATTGCGTGATGCGACAGTATAAATAAAGTGCTATAAGCCATGACTAATACAATAAAGGCTATATTAATTTTTGGTGATTTAACGGATATTCTTGAATAAACAAATAGTATTACAATCAGGCCAAAAGACAGTACTAATAAACTGTAAATCCCCATTTAAAATTCCTTTGGCACTTTATTTTTATTTGTGTTGATGATAACCGGTGTGGCTGGTGTCGTATTCTAAATTACTTAATAGCGTTTCTTCATGGTAATGTACTATGGCTCGTTTAAATTTATCAGACCATGCTTTGCCTAACACTTCGCCACACTGTTCTATCATACTTTCTATTTGCTGTGCTGTTGCTTGTAATAAGTCGTAGGTTAGTGTGATTTTATTGTTCGTTATTATAACGTCAAGAATACCCATCATGGCTTTTAGTGAGGTTTTAATGTGGCTAATTTCCTGCTCGGGAATAGCTTGGTCTAATTTTAAAACCAAGTGTTTAATAATATGTTCGCCACGTTGTTTTGCCGCGGGTTTACCGGCATATCCAATATAAAGGTGAGGATTGCTCTCAAACCGATCGCGACATTGCTGGCTACAGAATGAAAAATTTCTAGATTGGTATTCGAAGTCAAAAATACCTTGTTTAACATTCATTAAACACACATAATCTCGAACAAAAAATTCTTTTTTCATAGATTAATACTCACTTTTTAAACATTTAAAATACCATTATAACGTTGAATGTGACAGCCTAGCTGTCCATGATGTATAATTACTATAGTCATAAAAAATATTTTAGTATTGATTGTATTTTCTTATTCTTAGTCAGGTATTATATATGACAGTGAAACAGATATAAAAATATCTGTGTCGTGAGTTATTTTGATCTATATCAATATTTACTAATAAAAATAACCAATATTGATTTTACAAAAAAAAATTATTTAGTGGTCCATTATTAAGTAATGAATAACAATAATTAAGTTATTTGTTTTTCCCTAATTAAAATAAAACATATTTAGTAAGCCAGCAACACACGCTTGGTTGTTCAGATTGGCGTTACTAAACATAATAAAGAGGTGTCAATGTGAGTAGCTTACAACAATATGCTTTATTGTTGGGATTGACCCTCGGTACTATCGGTTTAATATTTTGCCTTTATGTCATTGCCCGAGCCATAGGGAAAACTCAAGTAGAACCCGGAAAGGACGTACCAGCGACAGCAGGTCAATTATCGCGAGAACCTGTTTGGGTTCGATACCATGCACGTTATTATGGTTATGCTTTACTATTTTTAGCATTTGACATGGAAATGGCATTTATGTATCCATGGGCAGTCGTGTATAAACAAGTTGGTTTAATTGCGTTACTCGATATGGGCGTTTTTCTCGCAATCTTATTTTTAGGTTTACTTTATGGTTGGAGTCAAGGTGCGTTACGGAGACAATAAATGATCACCGGAGCACGTTATGGAAAAATGTCGATAATACGGCGTTTGTTAGCGCGAGCAATGGCTCACGATCTCAGCGTATATCCTGTACCGGGTCCTGAAATTGCCATAATGCAACAATTGGATCTTGAAGCAGCTGGATTAAATATCGTCGCGAATCCACGTCATGCAAGTATTTTACTTGTTATTGGTGAGTTATCTACGGAGTTACGCGATGCTTGTGCAATCGTATTTTCTCAAATGATGCGACCACGCATTATAGTTGCCCTTGGAGCAACCGAGTTAGCACCACTACCAATGGCTGATGTCAATGCTGAGTTGTCACAAATAGCGCTTATTAAAGCTGTACAACAAGTGCGTTTACTTTTTAGCAAAAGTGCTTTTCGTTCCGATATAATTGATTTTGAAGCACCTGTATTACAAATACGAATTGAATACACGTGTTCTATGCATCCAGAAATAGCACAAGCTGAGCCTGGGTCATGCCCGAAATGTGGGATGGACTTAATACAGCGTGAATTACAAGCGAGTAGCTATCCAACTAAACTAGAGTCATCAGAAACAACAAGCGAGCAGTATCAAAGTAATACAAAAGCACAATACCGCTGTCCGATGCATCCCGAAGTATCACAAACTAAAGCCGGGCA
>CAYQUC010000121.1:0-8620 GCA_964420605.1 uncultured Thioalkalispiraceae bacterium
GTCATCACTAATTTACCGCGAGGGAAATTGAAAACAGTGCCGCCGAGTGAATCTTGTTCGAAGGTTTTAAACTTCATCTTTTTTTCAAGGGCTCCTAGTGACGCTGCAAATCCGGATGGCCCTGCACCGACAATAACAACATCAAGGTCTTTGCCTTTGCTGCCGCGTTTTTCGATATAACCTATTGCTTGTGTGCCTTGGGTTATTGCATTTCGAATTAAACCCATGCCGCCGAGCTCACCAGCAATAAATAAACCTGGAACATTCGTTTCAAAATTTTCGGCGACATCGGGAATATCAACTCCGCGTTTTTCTGTGCCGAACACTAGTGTTATGGCATCAAATGGACAGGCACGTTTGCACGCTCCATGACCAATACACTTGGTGGGATTAATTAATTGCGCCTTGCCTTTAATAATGCCGATAATTTTGCCTTCTGGACAGGCTGGCACACAGGCACCACAACCAACACAGCGATTGGTATTGATGACAGGGTGCAGCGAGGCAGGCTCGGTCATTCCGGCCGTAATGTAATCATCTAATCTTTGCGAGGTTTTATTGTAATTGCGTTTTCGCCCAAAAATAAAGATCACTATAATTGTTAGGGGGATGGCATAAAATGCCCAAGTAAGAGAATTAAAATCCATTGCTTAACCGTTATTTTAAATTGATAAATACCGTAATTATGCACGAAAAACCAGTAGCTATATTATTTGGTTTATTTCATGCCACCACATTGTATATTTTTTATACAAACCATCTTACTGGTTTTCTGATTATACCAAACTCTATCGGTCGAATTCGGATTTAGACAGAAAACAATTGATGATTTATTCATTTTGAGAGGTCAAAGTTGTTTAACCTAAATTCATTAGGGGCTTACTTTAAGACTTTATCGGCCTTGTTGATACATTATTCAGTTTTAAAATAAATTCACCTTATAGAGGATAAGATAATTCTAACTTGTTTTTCATGCGTAAATCGTTCAATCTAACCCCGCTGAATTCTGCTACTTAACATCTGAAATGATGATATCGATCAGTATCTTAGCTTGAGTATATCTTAATATACTTATATGAATAAAATAATAACATTTAGTGTTAGCTGTAATTTTTTATCATCATGTAACGTGCGCCGTAGCGAAGAATACATGCGTATTGTTAAATTGTTTTTATTTGATATGAAGCTATGGCTACAAAATCGATTACATAATTTTGCTTTAGTTTATAAATACAATAACACCGAGTGTTATTCGCGAAGGAGGAAAGTCGATGTCAGACATCGTCGCAACAAATGAAACCATTCTCGTAGTAGGTGGTGGGATTAGTGGCATGACTGCAGCCATTGAAGCAGCCGAGTGTGGAAAACAAGTCATTTTAGTAGAGAAGTCACCGGCCATTGGTGGTCGTGTTGCACGTCTTTATAAGTATTTTCCGAAAATGTGCCATCCAAGTTGTGGCATGGAAATTAATCAACGACGCTTGATGGGCAATAACAATATTCGCTTATTAACCATGACTGAAGTGTCTGAGGTTTCGGGGGATGAAGGTAATTATAGCGTGACACTAAAAACCGCACCGCGTTTCATCAATGAAAATTGCACTGCTTGTGGCGACTGTGCCGAGGCTGTTGATACTGAAATCAAAAATGAACAAAACTACGGTTTAAATAGCCGCAAGGCGGCATATATACCAAGTGCCATGGCTTATCCGCAACGTTATGTTATCGACCCAAGTATTATTGGTACTGATGACGCGACCAAAGCAAAAGATGCCTGTAATTATGATGCTATCGATTTAGAGATGCAGGAAGTATCAAACACGGTGACGGTTGGCGCAATAATCTGGGCAACGGGTTGGCGGCCATACGATGCTGCAAAAATTCAGCCTTATGGCTATGATCGCATTGCTAATGTTATAACCAGCGTTGAGTTTGAGCGATTAGCTGATCCCCATGGTCCTACTGGCGGAAAGTTACTTCGTCCGAGTGATGGTGCAGAAGCCAAGAATGTGGCCTTTATTCAATGCGCGGGTTCTCGTGATCGAAATCATTTAAAACACTGTTCGCGCATTTGTTGCATGGCATCGTTAAAACACACGCATTATGTGCAAGATGCATTTGGCGATGATGGTAAGTCTACTATCTATTATATAGACATTCGTGCGATCGATAGAATTGACGATTTCCATCAAAAAGTAAAAGACAATAAGAACGTCACGTTTGTAAAATCCAAAGTAGCACGTATTGATGAAGATAAAGCGTCGGGTAATCCAATATTACGCGGTGTTGATACCCTAGGCTATAACCGCTATGACAATCAGCACGATTTAGTCGTGTTGGCCGTTGGCATGGAGCCGAGTGTTGCTAGTAGCGATTTTCCAATCCAGGTTAAAGTCAATGTTGAAGGCTTTATTGAACAAGATGAATCCAACGGTGGCATTTTTGCTGCGGGCTGTGCATCCGATGCATTAGACGTTAACCGTGCGGTTCAAAGTGCAACAGCCAGTGCGTTACGAGCGATTCAAGTCGTTAATCGCGTAGCAAGAGCGGAGGGATAGAACATGGCTGATGAAATTAAAATACACGCGTATATCTGTAAAGGTTGTGGCATAAGCGATCGCGTTGATACTGCCCAAATGGCACAAATTGCCAAGCGCGATGCAAAAGCGGCAGATGCCAAAGAACATGATTTTTTATGTTCTGAAGCCGGCGTTAAAATGATTCAAGATGATATTGATAATGAGGGCGTTAACCGTGTGGCAATATGCGCATGTTCACGCCGCGCTAAGGTTCAAGCGTTTAAATTTGATAATGTTGCGGTTACTCGTGGAAATATTCGCGAGGGTGTTATCTGGGTTCGGCCTGACACCGATGAAGCACGTGAAACAACACAAGAAATGGCAGACGATTATGTCCGGATGGCCGTTACTGAAGCGAAATTCAGCAGTGCACCAAGTTCGCATGATGATGCCACGTCGTATAACAAAACGTTATTAATTGTTGGTGGCGGTGTTAGTGGTATGACCTCGGCGATTGAAGCATCTAAAGCCGGTTATCCTGCGCATATCGTAGAAAAATCCGGTGCCTTAGGTGGTGCGGCGGCCAAAATGTGGAAAGGTCTACCAACAAAATCACCTTATGCTGATCCTGAAGATACCGGGGTCGCAGCATTAATTAGCGCCATTGATGCTGACAATGATATTACTGTGCATTTAAATTCTACGTTGGCCAATACCGGTGGTGCACCGGGTCGCTTTGTGGTGGATATTGCCGTTGAAAGTGGTTCTACCGAACAACTGACTTTTGGTGCAATTGTTCAAGCATCCGGTTACTCGGAATATGATGCCAAACAACTACCTGAGCTAGGTTATGGCAGTTCAACTGCCGTTGTGACACAGGCTGAATTAGATGAATTAGCAAAAGCTGCTGATGGCGCGGGTATCAAAACCAAAGACGGTAAAGACGTAAACTCTGTTGTATTTGTACAGTGTGCTGGGCAAAGAAGCGACAAAGAAAATCACTTATCGTACTGTTCAGGCCATTGCTGCGTGAGTTCGATTAAGCAGGCGATGTACTTTAAAGACCAAAATCCAGATATTGATACTAATATTATCTACTCTGATTTACGTACCCCAGGTGCGATGGGTGAAGATTTTTATCGTTCTGGCCAAATGAAAGGTGTTACTTTCACCAAAGGTACCGTCACGGGTGTTAAAGCCAATGGTGCGGGTGCGCAAGTCTCGTTTAAAGATGAGATTCTCAATGAAGATGTGGTTGAAAGTGCCGATTTAGTGGTGCTTGCAACGGGCATGATACCAAACTCGGGTGTGGATATTGAGGCTAAAAAACCAGCAACTGATGATACGGAAGATTCAAATTCGGTATCCATCAGTGTCGATTCAATATTGAATTTGGATTACCGTCAGGGTAAAGATATTCCGCATTTAAAAAATGGTTTTAATGATTCGCATTTTATCTGTTTTCCGTATGAAACACGCCGCACCGGAATTTATACCACCGGTCCAGTACGTCGTCCTATGGATGGCCCTCAAGCGATAGAAGATGCCACTGGTGCAGCATTAAAAGCGATTCAAGCCATTGAGAATGCCGGCCAAGGTCGTGCTGCACATCCACGTTCTGGCGATTTATCGTTTCCTAGCTTCCGTAAAGAAGGTTGTACACAGTGCAAGCGTTGTACGGTGGAGTGTCCATTTGGTGCGATTGATGAAGATGAAGCTCGATTCCCAGTGTTCAATGAGTCGCGTTGTCGACGTTGTGGCACTTGTATGGGGGCCTGTCCTGTTCGGGTTATTTCATTCGAAAATTATTCGATTGATACCGTTGGTCAGCAATTAAAAATTGTTGATATTCCCGATGAGTTTGATGAAAAACCGCGTATTTTAGTGCTTGCCTGTGAAAATGATGCGTATCCAGCACTGGATATGGCAGCAATGAACAAGGTCGAATACAGCGCGTTTACGCGGATTATTCCAATACGATGCTTAGGCTCGGTGAATCTTATTTGGGTAACAGATGCGATGAACTCGGGTTATGACGGGGTCATTTTGATGGGCTGTCAAAAAGGTGAAAACTATCAGTGTCACTTTGTTCGCGGCTCTGAAATTGCACATGAGCGTATGTCGAAAGTGGCTGATACTTTACAGACTTTGAGTCTTGAACCTGAACGAGTTGAGACTTATGAAATTGCCATTACCGATATTGAACGTGCACCACAATTGATTAACGACATGGCCGCGACGATTGAAAAAATCGGCATGAGCCCATTTAAGTTTTAGGAGATACTGATGAGCGCAAATACAAATGTAGTTGAAAGCTATCGCAACAGCTTTTTGAAAGAAGTTGAAGCTAATGTTGAACAAGGCGAATGGGTCAAAATGTGCATGCAATGTGGAGTTTGTTCCGGTTCCTGTCCGTTAGGGCCGCACTGGGACCATCCACCACAAGAGTTATTCATGATGATTCGAGCCGGTAAACGTGAGGAAGTGCTTACTTCGTCATCCATGTGGATGTGTACTTCGTGCTACAACTGCATTGTTCGTTGTCCCCGTGAATTACCCATTACCCACATTATGCATGGCTTGGCAACTTATGCAAAACGTCTGGGCATGGTGCCGAAGAATCAGCAAACGGCTAAGTTTGCTCAAATATTTTGGGATAACTTGGTTAAAACCGGACGTGTCAATGAGCTGACTTTAACCATTAAAGTTTACTTTATGAATGGTTTCGCTGAAGGCATTAAAATGGGCATGTCGATGGCGATGAGTGGTTTAGGCCTGTTCAAAACCAAGCGCTTATCACCAATGGAATTATTTGGTGGCCATAAATGTAAGGGCGCAAACGACATTAAGAAAATCCTGAAAAAAGCAGCAGAAATTGAAGCGGCTAAAATTAAAAGTGCAGACAGTTTTTAAGGAGTTACATCATGGCGACAAAAGAATATTCATTTTACCCTGGATGCTCCTCACAAAAAGGATCATCTGCTTCAAATTATCAGGTTTCTATCGATAGCATGTGTGACGTGTTGGATGTGAAGTTAAACACCATTCCAGATTGGAATTGTTGTTCTGCATCCATTGGTTATGCTGGTGGTGGCGAATTACCGCGCATGGCATTATCAGCGCGTAATATGGCCTTGTCGGAACAAGCCAATCCTGATCAAGACATTGTCGCGACCTGCGCGGCTTGTTGGTTAGCAACCAAAGAGACACAAGAGCGAATCACCAGTGATGAGCAGTTAATGGCAGAAACCAACCAAGCACTGGCTGAAGCCGGCTTAAAAGTACGTGGCACACAACATGTGCGGCATATGGTTGAAGTATTAATTGATGATTTTGGCTTTGACGAACTTGGCTCTCACGTTAAAAAACCACTCGATGGTCTAAAGATCGCGGGTTATGTTGGCTGCCAAACCAACCGTCCATTTGGTATTGACGGAGAGTCGTTTGAGAATCCTAAATACTTGGATAAATTGATTAATACCCTCGGTGCTGAAGCGGTTGATAATTATGATAAAAAAGTATCGTGTTGTGGTGGCGCACTGGCGTTTTCAGAGCCTGATAAAAGCCAAGTATTAATCAAGGATATCGTTGAAGCTGCTTATGATGGTGGTGCTGATATGATAGTCACTCCTTGTCCCTTGTGTCAGGCAAATGTTGAGGTTTATCAAGCGCAGATTAATAAAAAATACAACACCAAGTTTGAAATGCCGGTTGTGTATTATAGTGCTTTGATGAGCGTAGCTTATGGTAAAACTGGGAAACAAGCGGGTCTGGATGGTCAACTGATTAAAGCGAAGAAATTAGAGGGTATCGCTAATTAGTTAAAATTGAGTTCTTCAGTATTTGCTATTTGATATTAAAACCCTCGTTCCGAGGGTTTTTTATTGTTTAAAATTAAATAGTTAGCAGTATGATATATTTTTTCAATAGCGATCATTTAACATAATTGCTAATCACAGTACTCTAAAGTGATTTTATTGTTACTCTTTTAGAGTTATTCTACATGATTCAATAATTTTGAACTATTTATTCAATAAAACCGATTATAAATCCATAGATTTCAAGTTGTTACCTTAATTATTTATTAATTTTAGATAAAACTACTTGAGTTTTGTTTGATATTATTTAACAATGATGTTTGTTAAATAACACTATACCCTTTTCTTGTTGTTGTTGTATTGGGGGTAGTCAAAATAAACCCAAAAGAGGAAAATTGATGACGACTAAATCTAGAATTAAAAATATTGTTTTATCCCTAATTGTTTTATCGTTAACGGTTGTAGTAATGTATTACGCTGATAGTCCGGTCAATCAATCTGTTGTAGCTACTATAGATTCTCAAAAGAGCTAACACCAGTAACTATAAGTGCCATTATTGGAATAATTTATTATTTAAAATAAATTACAGTATTTAAACAGAGCTGCTCTAGCTTTGTTTAGTCTTTCAACTAGTTAGCTTGGCATTACAATCCCATTAGAATTTAAAATAATTAAATATATTTTATTTAATTATTTATGCATCTGTTCCACTGAATAAAGCCAAATCAGCGATTCGAGTTTTGGCATTGTAAAGCTATAATTTACACACTACGTTAATCAAGAAAAACCAAGTTATACCCGATGTTAGATTTTTTCTAAGCCTTATCGAGGTGAGTTATGAATCAGTCCTTCAAAAATCGCAAACACAACGATAACCGTCATAATATTATGATTGCTGTATGCGTGTTATTGCTTGCTGGCTTTATTACTATCGTGGTTGATGTTTAATAGTGATAAAGCCAACAGGAACTTAATCGTCTATGAAATTGTCGACAACATCTTTATTTTGATGTTCGGCGATTTCTGCTGCTCGTCGGGCTTCTAATATATCTTTGCGGTCTTCCATGCGAGCGTCATAAGCACCGGACACTAATTTGATACTTTCTTCTGCAAATAATACTTGGCGTAATAAGCGGTAACCAAATTTTAATCGTTCTATTTCATCATTGTTGATTAATTGAAATTCTTCATCATTAATATCGTACACAGTTCGAAAACTTTTTGAATTTAAGAATTCTTTAAAACGATCAATATCATACGCTATCATAAAAAAGAATTGAAAGCTGGTGGTTGACGGTTTACCAATGGCTGGACCGGCTGATTTTTTCTTTAAAATTACTTGGTAAAATTCTCTGTTTAAAACATCATATTCTTCGACACCTTGTTCTTGTCGATAATCTTGTACTGTGATTTCTCGTTTTTCTTCATGGCCTTTACAGTGTGGTTCTTGTACTAGGGCATAGTGTTGCTCATCATGGAATTCATCTGAACGGCGTGATGATAATAATGCTATGGGATAATAACGGCATGAGGTTGGGCGGTCTTCATAGATTGTGCAACCGGTTTTCTCATCCATGAATAAACAGACTGGATCATCATCGGTGGTGCGCATTTTAATGCCCGGCATCCCATGGCCATCTATTTCAAATGGTACTGTGTGTTTCTTTAAAAATTCAGTTGAAGTTAAACCCAGACGATTTTTCATTCGAATAATATCGTAGGGGGCTAACGTTATATTCGCTTGCTTACAGCATTCATTGAAACAAGAAACACCTGGGTGACAGTTAAAACACAGTTTACTGTTTAATTCTAATTGGTTTGGTAGCACTGGGCTATCAAAAGGGATGTCTTCAAAACGGTTATCACTCATGGTTTAACTACTCTTAAATATTGTATGGAATAAAAAAAGGACTAATATTTAGTATACAGGATAGCTGAAATTGATCCTATTAAATATTAATCATTAAGGGTTAAAGTCTTAACATCCTAATTAAAAAAAACCTTTAAATACAGGTTGTTAGTGAGCATAAACGCAATTTTAAAGTATCAAAAGCTGTGCCATATTCACTTTAATGAGGCTGAATCTCAGTTGTAAAATAATATAATTGGGTGGAATAAAAAAAACCGGAGTCTTTCAACTCCGGTTCTTTTATAAAGCGTTAGAAAAACAGCTTATTTAAACAATTTAGACTTATCAACCAAATCTACATGAGCACGCTTAAAGCAGGTCCATTTTTTAGATTCTTTGTCATAAATTGAGTTAACAAAACAATGCCAGTTTT
>CAYQUC010000122.1:0-8253 GCA_964420605.1 uncultured Thioalkalispiraceae bacterium
GGAAATACTTAATGAACGCTTTTAGCGTTCTAAAGTGCCGGTATGACGTGAGAGTCGAAACCAGTATTTATTAAAACCGTCACCCCGACACTTTAGATCACTAAGACGTTCATTCAATATTACTTATCTGCTTTCCAAACACCTGCGGCTGAATTATCGGCATCAGACACACACTTACCCGCTGGAACATTCGGCGCAGCTTGTTGCGCAGGCTGTTGCTCGGCTTGTTTTTCTTCAGCATGTTCGTCTGAAACATGAGTAATAAACCCGTTTAATTGCTCTAACCAATCATGACGCTCAACATCAGAACCCGGAAATTGAGCGGATAAATATCCCATGACGGCTCCCATGTATTGTAATGTAATCCCAATATTATCTTTTGCGCCAGGTGCGTGTTTTGATATCGCATCAACTAGATCATTGATTAATGGTTCGGATAATTGAATCCCTTGGTCTTCGCTCATTTAAATTGCCTCATCATTCATTTTTAATTCAGCTCGTGATCTTACCGATTACAGTGACTTTAGCAACTTAAATTCCGATTAAATCAAGTATTGAAAAAGCAAATATCGAAAAAAGAAACTTTATATCCATAGGGGATTAATCAAATGCTGCTGACTCGGCCTGTAGATACGACCAACTCGCATTTTTACCGGCTAATAACTCAAAATTAACTAAATTGGAATAAGCCGATTGATCTAAGGACTTTATCGCGGCATTGGCTCCCGCATCTTGCTCGACTTGAGCGGTCATGTGCTTATGTAATAATCGGAGATACGACAGCGTTGAAAAATCAAAATCAGTCAACAGCCCCGGATCACCATGGCCTGGAATAATAGTATGGTCTTTAAACTGCTTTAATTTTTGGTACGTATTTATCCATTGTGCCACATTGCTGTCTTCGACTACTGAAAGCAATCTTGAGCCGTACACAATATCACCGCTAAAAACGATTTTATCTTGGGCAACCTGTACAATTAATGAGGCTGGTGTGTGTGCTGCACCGAGGCTTTTAATCAGTACGGTTAAATCGCCTAGATCAACGTTCTTTTGAGTGCTAATTAACACACTCGGTAGTAGCGCTAATACAACACTGTCTTTTTTGCGCTTTAAAATTCGTTCAATCGCACTACTATAATCGCCATTGAGTTTATCCATACGTTGACGTGCTAACGGATGGCTAATAATGGCTGCACCGAGCTTTTTAAATGCAGCATTGCCATAAAAACGATGCGGCTGTGAATTGGTATTAACCGCATACTTAATAGGCAGTTTAGTGATTGTACGGATATGACGGATCATTTCCCGTGCCATTTCAATTGTATAACCCGTGTCGACTACCAATACCGCCTTGGTTCCAACAACAAAACCCAGATTCATACGGTAACCATTATTATCAGCTGATGGGCCTTGAAGTGGTCCGATCCAAGCATAGCTGTGAGACGCAATTTTTTCTGGTGGTGGTAAAATACTCGCGTTAACACTACTGTAATAACACGATACGAATAGCGTCAATACAGACGTTGTAAAGCATTTAGTTATCGCTATCATTTGTTGCTCCAAAATTTAATGACTGCTAGCCCAGCTAGACGAATACAAACTATAGCACCAGAAGCCTTATAAATAGTCTATTCTTTACTCGAATATTACAACTTACCTGTCACGGCCTTGATAATGTCATTTGTGACCCAAAATAGAGACTGTTACAATCACGTTTTACATTACAGTTGGCCTTTCAAGGAAAAAATATGAGCACAAAACATTATGATTTAATTGCCATCGGCGGTGGTAGTGGTGGTATTTCTATTGCTGAGCGAGCAGCACTGCATGGTAAAAAATGCGCTGTTATTGAGAACAATGTCATGGGCGGCACTTGCGTCAATGTTGGCTGTGTCCCGAAAAAAATAATGTGGAATGCGGCGAGTGTTGCTCACGCTCTCGACGATGCCAAAGGTTATGGTTTTGATATCACCAAAAATGGCTTTGATTGGGCAACCTTGGTAAACGGCCGCGAGGCGTATATCAAAGGTATTGTTGATTGGTATGCTACCTATCTGGACGATAATAATATTGATGATATCCGTGGCCATGCTAAATTTGTTGATGCTCATACCATTGATGTTGATGGTACACAATACACAGCCGATCACATCGCCATTGCCACGGGTGGCTTCCCGACGGTACCACCGGTCCAGGGGGCTGAGTTAGGTATAACCTCGGATGGTTTTTTTGCGCTGCAACAACAACCTAAACGGGTTGCCGTGGTTGGTGCAGGTTACATTGCAGTAGAGCTTGCCGGATTACTCAATGCCTTAGGCAGCGAAACCACATTATTATTACGAAAAGATACCTTCTTAAGTGAGTTTGATTGTTCAATGCGGGATACTTTAATGGAAGAAATGCTCGAAAGTGGTGTTAATGTTATGCCTCGAATTGACATCGATCGCATTGAAAAAGTGAATGGCAAACTCACCATCCACTGTCAGTCCGGTGTGCTACTAGAAAATTATGACGAACTAATCTGGGCGATTGGCCGCACCCCTGCAACGGCTGATTTAAATGTTAAAGCGGCCGGTGTCGCGATGGAAAGTAATGGCATTATTCCGGCTGATGATTATCAAAACACCAATGTTAGCAACATCTATTCGCTTGGTGATATTACTGGTCGTGCGCCATTAACACCGGTTGCAATTGCTGCTGCACGACGTTTGGGCGATCGCCTTTTTGATAACCAACCCGATCGAAAATTGGATTATGAAAATATTCCGACCGTGGTTTTCAGCCATCCACCGATTGCCACCATTGGATTAACCGAAGAACAAGCGCGTCATATTCATGGTGATGCGGTTAAAATTTACAGCTCAACATTCACCAATATGTATCATGCATTAACCGAACATAAACCCAAAACCAGCATGAAATTAATAACCGTTGGCGCACATGAAAAAGTAGTTGGCTGCCATATCATAGGTCTAGGTGCCGACGAAATGTTGCAAGGTTTTGGCGTTGCGATAAAAATGGGCGCAACCAAAGCAGACTTTGATAGTGTGGTTGCTATCCATCCATCGAGCGCAGAAGAATTAGTGACGATGCGTTAAAATTTTTATTTTTAATCATAGACTATAACAATGACAATTCGACCTTACCAGCAACACAGTCCTAAAATCGGCACCGATGTTTACATCGATCCCGATGCCTGTGTTATTGGTGATGTTATTCTTGGTGATGATTGTTCGGTATGGCCGATGACGGTGATACGCGCTGATGTCAATTCAATTATTATTGGTGAGCGCTGTAATATTCAAGATAACTCAGTATTGCACGTAACCCATGATGGCCCGTATGTGCCGGGTGGATTTAGTTTGCAACTCGGCAATGACGTTACCATTGGTCATCGAGTAACACTACACGGTTGCACCCTATATGATTTTTGTTTAATTGGCATGGGTGCGACAGTAATGGATGGCGCAGTTGTTGAAACGGATGTTATTGTTGGTGCAGGTAGTTTAGTGACTCCACGTAAAACACTAAAAAGTGGTTTTTTATATACCGGTTCACCAGCACGTCAAATTCGCGCACTAAGCTCGGATGAAATTGAATCGCTACGCTATTCTTCACAGCACTATGTGCGACTCAAAAATAGTTATTTACAGAAATAATTTAAATAAATCCCCATTATAATCTATGCCTACTCATCAAATCGTTTCACGGATATTAGGCGTTTATTTTACACCGTCGTAGAATACGTCTCACCGTACGATATTGCATGTTGCTTCCCTAGAAAACAAGATAAGAACCATAAATTCCCCTGATAAAACTACGTTATTAGAGCATTTTATTTATTCACAACTTACCCCAAAAATGTGAACTCCACATTCATGTTAAGCACTATACAGCCGCTACATTATAAAGCATTAGAATTCTAATCCACAGAGTATATTTTTATAAATTGGATTTACAAAGTTTTATTTAGTGGCTTGTACTCCAATAAAACAACAGGTTATTACAGAACATAAAGTAAGAATAGTAATTCATCGTAAATAAAGGTGTTTATTGTTCCTGAAACAGGACAATTTTATCAGAGCCACCAAAAAGGTATGACGCGAAAAATAGCATTGAAATAGCTACTAATGCCAACACCATAAACTCTAACGTTACATTGTTTAATTATGCGAAAAAATGTTTATTTATTATTAAGAAACAATATCAACATAAAAATTTTTACATTTTTATTGAGTGTGTTATTCATTTTTATCATTAATAACAATGCTGCATTTGCTGCGGCCACCATTACAATTGTTAGTGACGATGGTGCCGGCGAAGGATTAAATGACACGACCGCATTTACCGCCGTTGCCGGAAACAGAGCTGCAACACTTGGCCAGGCAAGGATGAATGCATTACAACATGCAGCCAATTTAATCGGCAGTATTATTACTAGCTCGATTGACATCAAAATTCTTGTTGATTTTCAATCATTGGGCGGCAGTGCAGGTAGCGCCACACTTGCCTCAGCCGGTACCGCATTTATAAATAGAGATTTTAGCGGCGCTTTAGTTAGCGGAACCTGGTATCCCATTGCTCTGGCTGAAAAACTAAGTAACACCAACATCTCAACCGGCACTGAAACTCACGAAATAAAAATGAACGTTAATGTCGATATTGATGGTAACGTCGCACTCGGAACTAGCCATTGGTATTACGGTCTTGATGGTACCCCTCCAACAGGTGATTTCGATTTTATCACGGTTGCGATGCATGAAATAATTCACGGACTGGGTTTCTCAAGCTTAGTCAGTATCTCTACCGGCAGTAAATATTTTGCTAGTGATTTAGTTCCCTATGACGATTCTTATATGCGCCACCTCGAACATCATGGTCAAGCAACTGCCGATTATCCATCAATGTCAAATGCACAACGGCTAGCAGCACAAGTTTCCGATCCATTATTACATTGGACAGGGACAGCAGTCAGTACCAACTCTGGTACCGTCACTAATGGTATAACCGCAACACACGTTCACATGTATGGTCCAAATCCAGTGCAAGGCGGCTCTTCCGTGTCGCATTTTAATACTACGGTGACCCCGAATGAAATGATGGAACCCAATTATACCGTAGCTGATCACAATGTTGGTTTAGCCGCTTATGTATTAAATGACATTGGCTGGGGTACAACAAACGTCAACACAAACTCAATCGACTTGCAGGTAACTCAAACAGACTCCAATGCCAACATCAGTATCAATAGCAATGAAACCTATAACCTAACAGTTACTAATAATGCCGGTAGTACCGCAACCGAAGTAGTGATAACCGATACTATTCCAACCGGCTCAACCTACGTATCAGCAACCCCCTCGACAGGCTCTTGTTTTGAATCCAATAATATAGTCACGTGCCGTCTTGGTAATTTAGTCTCCAGTGGCACGGTTAATATCGCGATTATAGTGACGCTAAATACCGCCGGCACCAATACCAATACGGTGTTTGTCGATAGTGTAAACCCCGATAGCCCAATAAGTAATAACGACAGTTTTGAAAACACAATAGTTGTTGCTAATGCGGTTGATTTGAGCGTCAGTCAAACCAATAGTAGCACTACTATTGATTATGCCAGTAATGAAACCTATGGCATAACAGTAACCAATAATAGTGCAACAGAAAGTGCCTCTACCTTGGTGCTAACCGCAACGTTACCCACCAGTGCCAGCTTTGTGTCATATACTACTAATACGGGTTGGAGTTGTACTAATAGCAATAATGTCATCACCTGCAATTTATCAACATTGGCACAAGCAACTGCATCGACCTTTAATATCGTAGCCAAGCTCAATGCAGCAGGCAGTAACACCAATACGGTCAGCATTAGCGCATTAAATACTGATCTCGATTCAAGTAATAATAGTTCCACGGTCGTAACCACGGTGAATGCTGCTCCAGCATCGACCAGCTCGGCTGGCGGTGGCGGTTGTTTTATTGCAACCGCAGCTTATGGCACCAATATGCAATCTGAAGTGCGTTATTTACGCGCGTTTAGAGATGAATACTTACTAACAAATGCAGCAGGACAATGGTTTGTAAAAATGTATTACCGTTTCAGTCCATCAGTCGCCCAAACAATTCGCAACAGCGAATTATTACGCAGTGTGGTGCGTGGCTTATTATCCCCCTTGGTCAAAATGAGTCGTAACACGGTATCGAAACGTTACCTGGATTTACAGAAATAATTCTGGCTATTTAAAATATTAAATACGTGAGTGAGGCTCTCGAATGAAATTCTATCATTTTTTTATTGTTAGTTTACTCGGAACTTTAGTCGCCTGTTCCTCCAACGAACAACAGTCCGAGAATAAAACAAACACTGACAATAATGTTGTAACACCAACAACGCAAAAAATTAATACTTCAGCAGGTATGAAGGTATACATTGATCCAAAAACCGGAAAATTTTTAGACACAGCACCAAAAAATTCAACGCCACCGAAAGCTCAAGTAATTCAAAGTAATAACGAGTTCGGTCTAGATGAAAAGAAAACCCCTGTCTATAAAGAAAAACAATCAACAACTCCCGGTGGTGGAACTTACATAAAAATGCCTCCTCCCTAACAAAGCTAATAATAGGATTACAGACTCGATACCTTAAGGAATTTTGAAATTACTGTTTAACTACAAATACGGTACAGTTATAGTTTGGCAAACACGTGAGACATTGCGCCTTTCATTAGAATGAGTAAAAGGACAATTTCAGAAAATTATATAGAAATACAACAGTTAAAGAATGACAAGATTTACATCTGAAGAAAATATTAAAGTGGTTGTTCGATAGAAGTCGAATCCTCTAAACTTGGTTGTTCATCAACTTCCTCATCAAGCACAACATCTGGATTTGTTGCAAGTAATGCCGCTTGTTCAGCTTGACGCACAATAATTTCAGCCTCACGCTCGGCTAATCGTTCAGCCATTTGCTCCTCAAAATTAACACGAGCTTCGATTGATCTATCAATAGAACTATAAGCACCTATTGCCGTTGCTGAATTGGTTTGAACAGCGGTTCCGTGCGTTGCTTTAGGACTAGAATGATTATTGTTTGAGTGATGATTGTTGCTGCTATTATGATTATTGGCGTTAACAGCCTCAGAACCACTACCATCAGCATGAGCTGACGACGCGATCAGCGTCACACCAAATACAAATAGAATTACTGCCAATTTTAAATACGTTATCATACTAACTCCATCCATGTACCCCTTAACCGCATAGAAACTAAAATTACGACGCTGCTATTTCAGGGTTTTTACTGAGAGATTTATTCCCACATGCAGCTATATTATTTAAAATCATGTGCCAGATCTAGCGATCACGTCAATATACGGCACGCAGATAGCAATTATGTGAACATCATCACTTAGATTTAACCGTTTATGTACCAAAAGTTACCGAGCGAAGTCCTAAAAAATAGCAATTATCACACTTTTTTTAGATAAATTATAAGATAGAATCCATTATGGATATTAAACAAGTACTCAAAAAACTACAAAAACTCAGCGATCCAAGCGTCGTAACACACAAAAAAGCGCAGTTTGCTATTGTTGCCAACAATGCTTTAGGCGTTTACCAAAAAGATATTAAGCTACTAGCAAAGGAAATTGGTATTAATACAAAACTTGCCGAACAGTGTTTTAATACAGGAATATACGAAGCCAAAATTTTATGCAGTAAAATATATGATCCCGAATTACTCACCAAAACAAAAATGAACCAGTGGGTTCGCAGCTTTGAAAACTGGGAAATTTGTGATTCCTTTTGTATGGGACTCATGGTTAAGAGTAAACATGCCTTACCAAAGGCCTATGAGTGGACTAAAAGCAAACATGAATTCACTAAACGAGCCGGCTTTGTATTAATGGCGTGTTATGGTTTTTCCAATAAAAAAACGCCTAATAAAATTTTCAACGATTTTTTCCCTATCATGATCCGCGAAGCGCGCGATGAACGCATATATGTCTACAAAGCAATTAACTGGGCATTACGCCAAGTCGGTAAACGTAATCCGGATCTACATCGGGAAGCATTAAAGGTCGCTAATAAAATATTAACAATAGATCATCCATCTGCACAATGGATTGCAAAAGATGCCATAAGGCAATTGACTAAAACTAAGGTTAATATTTTGGATTATCCTAGGGATGTTTATCGGGCGAACTGAATATTTTTTTAATCTATTCATTTGGTGTTTGGATGTTTAAATTG
>CAYQUC010000122.1:8353-8596 GCA_964420605.1 uncultured Thioalkalispiraceae bacterium
ATTAGACTCATGATGTTAAAACTAATTTGTATTTTAATGTGTGATCTGAGCAAGGTGAGGAAGTACTTAACCAAATGCATACTGCATTTTAAAGTATGACCTTAGTAAGGCGAGGAAGTACTTAATATGCATAAGGCAATTGACTAAAACTAAGGTTAATATTTTGGATTATTCTAGGAATGTTTATTGGGCGAACTGAATATTTTTTTAATCTATTCATTTGGTGTTTGGATGTTTAAATTG
>CAYQUC010000123.1:0-8304 GCA_964420605.1 uncultured Thioalkalispiraceae bacterium
GATTTATATGCCGATGTTAATTCTACTAGTTTACGTTTACCTAAAATTCCAAATGGATTAACACCGCTATTTTCTAGTGGGACTCAATACGATATTTATTTTTTTGAAGCCATTATTAATGCGCCTTTTCTTGAGTACTATGCTCTGAATAATTTAGTTTGGACTCGATAAAGGGAGTAGCTGCGTTGGCATTTAAGCTTAGAATTTAATTTTGTAAACTGAGTATTTTTTATACTGAGTTTAAGGCTCACATGAATTTTTAACCTATAATATTGTGATATTTATCACAGTTTACATTCATTTTTTATATTGAATTTAATTTTATTTTAATCTTTATAAAAAGATATATCACTAATTATCAAGCAGTTATAAATTGTTCCAAATCTCATCCTGTGTTCAACAATGAGTTGCTATAGAAATTATATTCAAAAACGATATACTAATGTCGCCCCGAAAAATTTAAAATAACTTGCGTTAAATTTTTAACGCCACACCTTAACGTTATTTTTTTATACTAATTATAAATATTAACCAATGTTATATTACAAGGAAATTATCGTGTTGAAATCACAATATAAAACCATTAAATTATTTAGTGCCTTATTAGGCTCTTTACTATTAAGCCCATTAGTTCAAGCCTCTGATTCATTAGCCGTTGATGACGTTAAAGGTGATTTTTCAATTATGGTATTAGGCTCTGGTGGCCCAGCAGCACTTGCTGCACCGGCTGGTGGTTCTGGTCGTGCTAGTTCAAGTTATCTTATTTTTATCGATGGTCAACCAAAAATTTTAATGGATGCTGGCGGTGGTACTTATAAGAACCTTGCTGAAAGTGGCGTTGATATTAAAGATTTAGATATAGTTTTATTAACGCATCTTCATCTTGATCATACGGGTGATTTACCATCAATAATTAAAACCATGTACTTTCAAAATAGTATTTATAATATTTTAAATCAAACATTTCCCCCTGGACGTACAAAGCCATTTAGGGTCTTTGGACCTGCAACAAACGGAATGCCTTTTCCTGCACCGTTTGGTGCTGACCCTTCAACCACTCAATATTCATCAACATCTGTCTACATCGATGGTCAATATGATTTAAACAAAGGGCAAGAACGTTATTTAAATATTTTTGCAAGAGCAACAAGTGCCGGTACATTAAATTATGAAACAACCGATGTTTCACCTGGCTGGACAACGTATGCGCCTGAAGTTATTGTGAATGAAAATGGTTTAAAAATAACTGCAGTTGGTGTTAATCATGGTCCTGTACCGAATGTAGCGTATCGAATTGAATATAAAGGTATGAGTATCGTTTATTCAGGTGATACTAGTTCACGAAAAGTTGATCCTTCAGGTAAGCCATTAGCCAATGGCGGAAATATGATTACAATTTCTGAAGACGCGGATATATTAATTTATGATGCCGGTCTTGGTGTTGATATCCCACCCAGTAAAGAGTATGAATTTTTCTACCGATTGCATACGACACCTTCACGGATTGGTGAAGTTGCTGCAGCAGCAGAAGTTAAAAAATTGGTCTTGTCACACATCACTATGCAATCAGAAAATGAAATTCCAGCTATGGAACAATTAATACGTGATCAAGGATTCACCGGTAAAATTAAAACTGCTATTGATCTAAAAGTTTATAATCTTGACGATTAATTAGTGGTTTAACTTTGTAAATTCGCACGTTATTAATTAACGTGCGAATTATACGAGCAAGCTCCTTTGGTTCAAGCTATAAAAAATTAATATTTTTTCACTTACCCACTTAGTGATTCAGAGCTTAGCTTAATTATTATCATAATGATTAAGAAAATTTTAAATTCTAGAGAATCTATTTTTTTCAAGATACGTTGAATAATAAATAGAGATGTAAACTGTTTAGTTAATTCCTAAACGTTGCATTCGTCGCCATAAAGTTGAGCGATCGATACCAAGTAAACTCGCTGCCTGTGTTTTACTGCCTTTTGCTTGACGTAGTGCATTGGTAATCTCAACACTGCGTAAACCACTATCATGTTCGGTGGTAATTGAGAAGATCTGTGACGATACTGATTTTAGAATGTCCTGCGGTAAGCTTTCTGGTTTTATTTGATTATTATTGGCACAGATAATACCATGTTCAATAGCATTTTCCAGCTCTCTAACATTGCCTGGCCAAGTATAGTTCATTAATAATTGCAATGCTTCGGGACTACATTCGATGTCTTTTGAATAACCTCGTTGTTGCAGTTTATTCATGAAATGATTTATTAAAATAGATATGTCACCAGGACGTTCGCGAAGCGGTGGTATGGTTAAGGGAATAACTGCTAATCGATAGAATAAATCTGCTCGAAATTCACCAGCATCAACAAGTTCACGTAAATTTTGATTGGAGGCTACAATGATTCGAATATCCACCTTTGTTGATTTATCGGAACCAACCATTTCAAATTCTTGATCCTGAATTGCTCGAAGTAATTTGGCTTGTAAATTTAACGGTATTTCGCTGATTTCATCCAAAAATAGCGTACCTCCGTGTGCTGATTGAAATCGCCCCTTGCGATCAGATGTTGCTCCGGTAAATGCACCTTTTACGTGGCCGAATAATTCAGATTCTATTAATGTATCTGGAATAGCAGCGCAATTAACTTCAACAAACTTTTGACCACTACGCGAACTTAACTGATGAACCATTCGGCTTACAAGAGTTTTACCTGTTCCGGATTCACCTTGCAATAACACAAAGGCATTTGTCGGTGCGATTTGATGGATTCGTTCAATTACTTCGAGCATCTTTAAATCTTTACTTTCAAAATTAGTTAGTTTGGATTTATAAACAGCTTCGAGTTGTCGTTGCTCGGTTCTATTGCGTAATAAAGTTAAACGGATGTTAT
Organism: uncultured Thioalkalispiraceae bacterium; assembly: GCA_964420605.1. GTDB lineage: Bacteria > Pseudomonadota > Gammaproteobacteria > UBA6429 > Thiohalophilaceae > CAYQUC01. The sequence goes on from CAYQUC010000123.1 coordinate 2,892, forward strand.
CTTTATGCATCGAACAATCCACTAGGCCACTGTAAAATTCGATATAACGATAACCTTCATTACATTGAAATTTTTCTTCAAAAGTGACAAACAAACCGCTAGGTTTACCTGCGGCATCAACTTCTCCTGCTTTTAATGCAGCTGCTACAAAAGCGCGTTGCAAATTGACTGCGGTAAAATCCTGCAAACGATTTAGTTTTTCTCCTTTTTTGAGACCTAATAAACTAATCGCTGCGGGATTTTGATATAGAACTATGCCTTTTTTATCGCTCATTATTACACCCTCATCAATGTGACTGATGACGGCTTCTAACATTGGAATCATATTACGGGTAAATGTTGACATAACATTCCTGAAGTTTGTTAGCTATTGTTAATAACCTAATCTGTTGCGCACCATGTTGCAACACTTATAATCATTTGTTCTTGATGCAAATCAATTACCTGCAGAAATTTGTACCGTATTACGGATGCATCGCATTGCAACGCTGGTTATTTATTATTAATGAAAATCAAAAGCTTAGGAGTTGGCACGGCGTTTGCGATAGGTAACAGAGATACACTTTGTGTTGCATTACTAAATTTGAGGGAGAGCAAGTGCGATGGTCGTTCAGTTTTCAAAAACGTTCGGATTAAGTAATTTATCAGTAATGCTGATTCTGATTTTGCAAATAATAAGTCATTCAGTCGGTGCAACTGAAAACACGTCATTGCTAAACAGTGGTAACAGCGTATTTACCGTTGAAGCAGTTCGTGATCAAAGTGGTATTGTTATCAGTGGAAAAGTAGTGGCTTATAAAGAAATTACTTTTACTGCATCACTACCCGGAAGAATTGAATTCATAGCAGGTGAGGAAGGTAACTGGTTTCCGGCCGGTCAGGTTATTTTAGCGCAAAATGACAGCGCATTGTTAGCACAACGAAGTGCAGCACTATCACAAATTTCGAGTGCACAAACGGCATTGCAAAATTCACAGGTACAATACAGTCGTGAAATGCTTAGCCCTTATAGTAGCAAGCAACAACCGATGCCGGGTATGGCTTTTCCAGCTATGTTTGATCAATTTTTTACACGTAGTAGTAATCCGGGCTTACAAAGGCAAGCGGACATTTACTCTCGTTATAGTGGTGTCAGTCAGGCACAAGCTAGCTATCAACAAGCTTTTTCACAACTGCGCAGTATTGATGAAAAATTAAGGAATACTCGGATCATTACACCGTTTGAAGGTGTTATTACAGAAAAAATGGTAGAAATCGGTGACACAGTGCAACCCGGACAGGCATTATTTACCTTTGCACATATACGTTATTTTCGCATACAAGCAGAAGTACCCGCACGCTTAGTCACTTTGCTACATACCGGCATGATTGTGAATGCTTTTCTTGATAATAATCAACAAATCATTCCTGTTCGGGTTGCCAATATTTATCCATCGGCCAACAGTAACTCGCATACAGTTACCGTAAAATTTGATTTACCGAGCGGTGTTCCGGTTGCAACCGGCATGTATGTTCAAGTTCAACTACCGGATAATAATTCTCAGACACAAACATTATTAGCCATTCCACGCTCGGCTTTAATTACGGGGTCAAGTTTACCCGGCGTAATGCTTCTAACAAATAATAATAAACCCGAACTGCGGGTTTTGCGATTAGGCCACAATTTACAGGATGGTCGAGTGGTGGTATTAGCCGGATTAAAATCGGGGGATCGAATTATTGATAACACAGTGAATCGACATAGCAAACAAAACAATAATATTAAAACTAACTGGTCATCGAAATAAAAATAACTATGCAGTCTGACACAAATTTAGATAATAAAACGTACGATAGTAGTAAATTAGGTTTAGCCGGTAACCTAGCTAAAGCATTTATTCACTCACCGTTATCGCCGTTGTTATTACTCGCGTGTATTGCTATCGGGATTTTAGGTCTGATGTTTACACCACGCCAGGAAGATCCTCAAATTTCAGTACCCATGGTTGATATTTTTGTTAATTACCCTGGAGCATCATCACAACAAGTTGCCAGTTTAGTTGCTGATCCACTTGAGCGCATAATGAGTGAAATTCCGGGTGTTAAACACGTTTATTCTGCTTCGCAGCGTGAACAAACTATGGTGACGGTTGAGTTTGATGTTGGTGAAGACATGGGTGAGTCTTTGGTTAAGTTGTATGACAAACTTGAATCGAATATGGATAGAATTCCACCCGGTGTATCAGCACCACTAGTAAAACCTAAAGGAGTTGATGATGTACCGTTGATTACTTTAACGTTATGGTCACCACCAAATAGTCCCGATGTTACTGATGATGCAAGCTTACGATTAATTGCATTAGATGTTATTCAAAAACTAAAGGAAGTTCCGAATACTAGCCAAAGCTTTGTGGTGGGTGGTCGTACTATTCAAATTAGAATTGAAGTTTATCCTGAGCGACTGGCTGGATTTGGTATTAGTTTGGATCAAATTGCCAATACAATTCGTTCGGCTAATACGCAACGTGGTGTCGGCAATGTTGAAACGAATAATCACAGTTTTCGATTATACACTGGCTCTTTTTTAAAACATGCCAATGATGTTAGGCAGCTCATTGTTGGTCTTTATAATAACCAACCGGTTTATTTAGCGGATGTTGCTCAGGTTATTGAAGGTCCAGCTGAAACAAAGCATATTGCTAATTTTTATTCTGGTAAGGCAAGTTCACTAGAAAACAATATAGTCGCTGCTCCTGCTGTTACACTCGCTATTGCTAAAAAAGTAGGCACCAATGGTGTCTCTGTTGCCAATGCTATTTTGGAAAAAGTGGAATACTTGAAGGCTCGAACCATCCCGAGCAATGTTAATGTCAGTATCACTCGAAATTACGGTGAAACAGCAAACGATAAAGTTAATGAACTTATTTTCAAATTATTTGTAGCGACATTGGTGGTTACTATTTTGGTCTGGATGTTTCTGGGACGACCGGCAGCGACGGTGGTGCTTATTGTCATACCTGTTGTAATTCTAGTGACAGTATTTAGTGCTTGGGTTCTTAAATTTACAATTGATCGCGTTAGTTTATTTGCTCTTATTTTTTCAATCGGAATTTTGGTTGATGATGCCATTGTGGTGGTTGAAAATATTTATAGACGTTGGTTGTTAAATAATGAAACCAGTACTGAAACAGCCGTTGATGCGGTTCGCGAAGTGGGTAATCCTACTATTCTTGCGACGTTTACTGTTATTGCAGCATTACTGCCAATGGCTTATGTGAGTGGCATGATGGGACCTTATATGGCACCAATACCGGCATTAGGTTCCGTTGCGATGATATTTTCATTATTTGCTGCTTTTATTTTTACACCGTGGTTAACCATGCGACTTGCGCCATCACTAGAACAGTTAAATAAAGCGGCAGAAAAAGAACATCAGCAAAGTGAAAAATTGGAACGATTTTATCGCCGAATTATTACGCCATTGATTCGTGACCGAATTAAAGGACTGGTATTTTTGGTTAGTGTTATAGGAATATTTTTTGCAACAACAACATTATTTTTCACTAATGGCGTTCGTGTAAAAATGATGCCGTTAGATAATAAATCTGAATTTAATGTTGTTATCAATTTTCCAGAGGGCACGGCGCTACCCGTTACTGCAAATTTAACACATCGCTTAGCGATGTTATTACGGGATATTACGGAAGTAACTGCAATTCAAACTTATGCTGGAACAGCATCACCGTTTAATTTTAACGGTTTAGTTAGACATTACTATTTACGACAAAATCCATGGCAGGCAGATATCCAAGTGCAACTTCTTCATAAGCGGGATCGAAAACGATCGAGCCATGACATTGCTGTTGAAGTGAGAGCGTTATTAACACCGCTTGCGCATCAAGCGGGGGCAAAAATTCAAATTGTTGAAATGCCCCCCGGTCCACCTGTTTTACAATCAGTGGTTGCAGAAGTATATGGCCCTGATGCTGAAACACGTCGTGCTTTTGCGATGGATTTAACTACTTTATTTGAACAGGCAGAACATCTTGATGATGTGGATAATTATATTCAAGCAGATCATGATGTATGGCAATTTCATATAAATCGAAAAAAAGCCCAGCGTTTTGGAGTTAGCTCTGAAAGCATAAACCGTACACTTGAAATGACTATGGGTGGTTTTGTATTAGGTGATATTAAACATGAATCACTATTGGAACCAACATTATTGGTGTTGCAAGCACCTTATGTTATACGTGCTGATTATCGTCGATTAAGTCAGTTACCTATTCCTAGTCAATTTAATGGTAAACCTAATTCTGGAATTCCGCTGGCTGAACTGGGTTACTTTAGTCGTGAAAAACAACAACCCATAATTTATCACAAAGATTTACGTGATGTGGAATATGTTACTGGTGAAACCGTTGGACGGCTGGCTGCACCTATTTATGGAATGGCTGAAGTTGAAGCCCAGCTAAAAAATTATGTTGCACCCGATGGCGTAGCAGTATCAGGTGAATACTTGGGGCCACCAAAAAATAGTGCTCAAAGTTCTTTTGAATGGGCAGGGGAATGGACTGTTACTTATGAAACTTTTCGGGACATGGGTTTGGCTTTTGCTGTCGCATTAATTCTTATTTATATGTTAGTGGTTTGGGAGTTTGGAAATTTTATTCTTCCAGCTATTGTAATGGCTCCTATTCCATTAACATTGATCGGTATTATTCCGGGGCACTGGATTATGGATGCTGAGTTTACTGCAACTTCCATGATTGGTTTTATTGCATTAGCCGGTATCATTGTGCGTAATTCTATTTTACTGGTGGATTTTTCCAGACAAGAAGTCGACAAAGGTGTGTCGGTACAGGAAGCTTTGATTCAAGCCTGTAAGGCGAGAACCCGCCCCATCTTAATTACTGCGGGTGCATTATTGGGAGGTTCATCAGTAATCTTATTCGATCCCATTTTTCAGGGTATGGCAATATCATTAATGTTTGGTGGATTGGTATCAACTTTATTAACCTTACTCATCATACCTTTGGGCTGCATTAGCGGGAGAGCAGCATTTTGTCCTGCCGCACTCGATGGTAATGGCTCGAAAGTTCCTTGTGAAATGGACGCAGAGTATAATAACCGAAAACCACTATTACCGGATTTTGTTCTTTTTCGGGGTTTCAAAAATACCATCCAATTTTTTAAATTGTTTTTTTCAACCATTTTAATGGATTTATCACAGTCAGTACTTGGTTTTATAGAAACACTGAAACAACTTTTAACGTTAATCATACAATGGTTAAAGCACAAGCTGGAACTATTACTGTCTGTCAAACTATCAGAGGTTAACGAACAAGGTTTTCCTGAAATCAATATACCTGGAAATGAAAAAACAAAAACAAAAACAAAAACAAAAAAAGAAAAGTCAAAAAAAGTAATAAAT
>CAYQUC010000124.1:0-8264 GCA_964420605.1 uncultured Thioalkalispiraceae bacterium
CGCTTTTTTCTTTGGGATCAATGACATGAGCTCTTTTTAAGGGCTGACTAACTAACAACCACTCTGCCGGTATAGCAATATTTTGATTTAAGCCGGGTATTTTAATATACGGATTGTTATTGACGATTACAAATTTGTAAGATTCTGTATCAATTCTATTCTGCCTTGAGGGTGTTAAAGCAAATACTGGATTAGATGTGATAACAAATAAAATTAGTATCAGCTTTAAACAAACATTCATTGAAATATCCCGAGTTCTTTTGCCAGCTTATAGCTTTCATGTACTTTAATTGAGTTTTTGTATTTACCTAGTTGTATCCATTTAGATAGAACTCTTTTACCTTTATATTCTTTGAGTGATTTTTTTGCCACCATTGATAGTTTAGGTATTTACTTTTGTCTGCACGTTTTTTTAATATTATCAGAAATGATTTGAGAGTTCTTAATTCTCTTAATAAATTCTATTGTTGTTTGCTCTAAACATAAGTTAGGTAGACTTATAATGCCACCCACGTCTAAAAAACCGTCTAAGGGTATATTTTTTATTGTTTTGTTGGAGTATTGCCAACCTTGATCCTTACCTCTAAATGTATACCATTTAATAGGGCTAACACTGTAATACCGTGGTCCTTCCAAAAACGTTTTTTTACCTTTAGTATATTGAGTACACTTAATTTCTTCCGTTATCACTCCAATGTCATTTTTATTATCTAATGGCAAATACTGGATGATAAAACGAGTATATTTTCCTGAAAAGCAACGACCATATTTTATTCTCATTTTGGTAATCCCTAAATCAAGGTTACCTCTATACAATTTACCCTTTTTTCGATCAAATATTAAAAAAACATCACGACCACCTGCTGCGCCAATAGGTGTTCTACCACCAAAATCATGAATATCATAAGATGATAAATGCAATCCTATTAACTCTTGTGCGGATGTTATATGAAATGCGGTAACTTGAACCATAAATTTATCAAGTGATACGTGTTTTTCAAGTTTTTTATGAATACTTTTTTTTGTTGTCAACCATTCATTTGGGATATCATATTTTCTTATTGTATTATCATTTTTATAAGTTAAATAATAACCACTATTATTTTTAAGCAGCTTAAAAGAGTCGTAATCAACATGAGAATGTTTTTTGAAGGCAAATAAGTTAGTTGATATTATAATTAAAAGTAAGAATGTAAGGTTTGCTTTAAGTTTCATTGAAATAATCCAAGTTCTTTAGCCAGTTTGTAACTATCCAAAAATTGTAATGAATTACGGTATTTTTTTAATTTAATCCATTTGTTTAGTTTTCGCTTATTTTTGTATTCCTTAAGAGAACGACGGCCAGCCCCCGCACCAGCGTTAGAATAGTTAAAATACCAATACACGTACTCATCCTCACCTTTTTTGGGGAGTTTATACCCATAGTGTTCCATGTCACCTAACATTATTTTTATACGTCGCTTAATATTTGCTTTCAATGCTTGAAGAGCTAGTTTCATATTGTCAAATGTTGCTGATACTACTTCTCGTGGGTTATAAGGGTCGTCGTTTATTGTGACATTTTCTTTTACTTTGTTAATTTCATAGTTATTTGGTAAAAAATCTTTAAGCGGATATTTTTTGTTTGTATAATCTAACCAGAAATCATCAAGCCCCAAATATAGGTATCCGTCAACTTCCTTGTTAACAACAACCGAATTTAATTCCATTTTAGTTGGAATACGGCCGTGAGTATTTGTACTATCCAATACATAATTTGATATACCTTCCTGATAAGCATTAGCCCAAAGAAACAGAGCATCTACTTCTGAATCAGCAACTTCACAAATTACTTCAAGTATCGGTGGGGCTGAATGCTTGATCCAATCCAATACCTGAGCACCGCCAAATTTAGAGTTCTTTAGTTTTCTCCGTTTGGAAGTTAATTCCCCAAAAAAATCAGATTCCTCTCCCTTAAACTCAGCCGAGCCTTTGTTCTTTCGATTAACCACAAACCAATTCCATTGTGTCACTAACGACGCGCTTTCATCTTTCGTTAAATTAAGAGTAGCCGATGCGGATTCAATTCGTTTCAATCCTGCATTTTTATTAAAACTCACGGATTTACCGGCTTTAATTTCACCAATAGCCGCTTTTAATACATCCACTTGAGCTTTTAGTTTTTGCTCATCTTCATAAATTTTATAGATTTTCTTACTATTTAATTTGCATTTTCTAACGGGATCATCTTTTTTAATTTTTAATTTTAAATTGGCTTTAATCGGAGGGTTAAAATTATAGCTACCCGGATTCTCACTGTCTTCTTCGAGCAAAATAGGTTCAGGTAAGTCTTCGTCTATCTCTAAAACGGGTTCTGGTAATTCTTCGTCCATGTATATATTCCTTATTTAATTTTAAATGCTAACGGTCCAACCAGAACCTGGGTGAAATCAACGAATCCATCTTTAATTAGTCCAAATAATTTATTATTGTCCGCCTGAGTACAGACTACTTCAGTGTCATCCGGCCAATGTTCATCATATTCATTTTCCAATTCAATTGAAATGTTAGTTAGAAGATTTAGAGGGGGTGACATTTTACTGGATTTAACCGAATCAATTTCAACTTCAAATTGATAATCAAGCGCCGTTTTTTCACCTTCTTGTTGATCATTGTTTAAATCGCTACTTGCTTCATCTTCGGTTCGGGTAAAATTAACTGAATAATGACCAGTACCATCATTAAGGGTTGTTGTTAGTGTGTCCACTAAATCATTTTTATCTTTATCAATTTCAAACACATTGATGGTTACGTCTTCGTTGCCTTCAAAGTTTTTAACCGAAAATTCGGCTTTAACAACGTGACCTACTGAAACACGATTTTGACTCCACGTTAAATTGACGATTTGCGGGCTGTTTGGATTGACTATTGCATCAATGGCTTGTCGTATTAATGGGGCGGTTATACTGCTTGCCCCAGGAATCGTGCCACCGCCTATGGTATAACTGACATTGCCAAGCAGATTAACTTGCCCCTGACCACCAAGCATCACGGTATTACCGTAGAGTTTAATATTACCACCCGGATCAATTTTAAAGCCGCCGCCACTTTGCTCAAAGGTAATGTCGCCACCGCCTTTGCCTTCAATACTAATGTCCTTGGCGGCATTAATAGTGAGTTCACCATTTTTGACCGAGGCATGAAAACCATCACTACCGTTAATGGTAAACGTGGCATTGTCTTCGACATTAAACACCATGTTATTGCCTGCACGGAATTCAGTATTTTCACCTGACTTGGTACTGATTTTTTTATGGGCTTTGTCAATAATATCCGTTTTTGCCTGATGATGAATAGCACCGTTTTCTGTTTCAGTAGAGTGTTTGTTTTCAACGATTTCAATTCTATCGTTACCACAACGCTCAAAAATACTATCACCGGCTTTTGTGGTATGGGTTTTCTTGGCAAACTGGGTCATGGCACCGTGTTGTGTTTCCAGTACTATTTTATGATCAGCGACATCGGCATTAAAGCGTAAAATGTTATAGCCTTCATGGGTATGCAGGGATATTATTTGATGATCGATGTTATCGTCCATTAATAATTCATTACCCGATTTTGTGCGGATCATGTTTTCGGTTTTATTGCGTGCAGTCACCGGGCTGACTTTATCGGCAGTGTAGGCACTGCCCACTATCATTGGGCGATCTGGATCACCGTTTAGACAACTCAGTAATACTTCATCGCCATCTTGTAATGGCATGTGCATACCAACGGTTGCGTTATTCGGTGGTCCGCCAAAGGGTTGTAGTTTACGAATCGGTACGCTGGCTTGAGTGTGTTCGGTGTTGGATAAATCAAATAAGTTACGTAATTTATAGCGACCCAATGCATCGAGTGTGGCGTATTTCCCTTCGGATTCAATTCGGGCGGTGAAGGTCATGGGCACATCGGGGTGATTCGGGATGGCAGGGCGGTAAGGGGTTTCGCGTTTGATGCAATGGGCTTCATGACGATAGGCAACCTCAACACCATCCATATTTAAACCAGCGGCTTGGCTGGCTTCGTGAGTCACGGCGGTGACAATCATGTCACCACTGTGGGCGGGATTAAAATCAGTGGCATCTAAACTAAAGACATGACCGGCAGCCATGTCGATGACATTGCCGTGGGCTTCACAGTCCCAGGATTGAGCGCGGGCATATTCTGCGTGTTGTTTGGCGAGTTTTTCTGTTTCATCCAATGATTTTGAACCCAGACCAAACCGGGTTGTGGTGGTGCTATTATAACCCTGGCTTTCTTTATAAGCAGACACACCGGCTGTGGCATATAAGCGTGTCGAGGGAGTGTTGTCATTCCAGTCGTGGATCGCAATAGTATCGGTTTGTTGTCGGCTGGTGACTTGCAGTTTGTGCAGACCGACATGAACGTCTCGACTGTTGTATTCTTTGATTAAATTATCGGGCGCTTTATATTCAAGTACATTACGTGCCAAGTAAGGGCAGTTGGCATTGTGATCAGTGAAGGTGATTAGTTCCTGATTGGGGTTGTTTGGATCAGCACTGCTCCAAAAAGTAATGCCGCTTTTGCCCAGCAGTCGTTGGATAAAGGCTAAATCGGTTTCACCCACTTGCACGGTATACGGTCGTATCGGATAACTTTGTGATAAATCAAATTGAGTGTTAGTGATGCCGTGGCGCTCACAAGTATCTCGAACGATATCGGGTAAGGTGTGACTCAGTATCACTCGATGGTCGGTGCGTAAGGCTAACAGCCGTAAATTCGATTCGAGTATAAACTGGCATTTAATTAAACCGTCCTGGTGCGGTTCACCTTCTTCAACTTTGGTGATGATGCCATTGATTAAGCGTTGGATACCATCAACTCCAGTTAAGGTTAACTGGGCTGACATTTGAATGCTGCCACTAATATTAAAAAACTGATCGATAAGAGCATCTATTTTAAATCGAAACGGACTGGACAAGGCTTCGGAGCCTTTCATTTTGATAACGGTTAGTGATTTTCCTTTAATCGTTAGGGCAAGCTTGGCCGTGTTAAATGGCAGAGGGGTTCCCATCAGCTACTCCTTAGCTTCATTGTTATTTCAAACAGTTTAAAGAGTAGCGCGAGAGAACAATGCTCGCAAGATAAAAGGTGTTTAGTAGAACTTAAATTATTTTTGAAATTATGATTAATGTTAAATAACAGGGTTTATTCAACATAACCACTGTTATTTTGGCTTGTGTTTGATAGCGCTTTACAGGCGAGGCCGTAATGTTGTTTACAATCAGAAGTATTTCTTATTGGTGGTTTTAATTAAAGTAAACTTCTGTGTAAAATAGTGAAATAGTAAAATAACAAATTTTCAGACTTGATAAGGGAGTGTCTATGAAGGGGTGTACTGTAGCTAAATTTAGTTTAGCTTTGTTTTCTATATTACTAGTTTCGTGCGATGGTAATGACTCTTTGTCTACAGGGACAACTTCAAATACTGAACCGCGTCTAGACAAAATAGCGCCAGAAGTATTGTATTTAGACGCTTATCCTTCTAAACACTCTCTGTTGTTAACAACTTTTGATATTGTTATTCCGTTTACGGAAAGAATGAATGAAGTTTCATTACAACGTTTTATAACGTTGAATTCCGTTAATGGGAGTGTTCTCAACCCTAAAAATGCATTAGCAGATAATTACTCTTTTTCTTTCGATAGAGCAACAAACATAGCAACTTACACACAAGTAAAACCACTATTAGTTGATACGGATTATAGACTAACAGTTCCTTTGGATGTTACTGATGTTGCTGGTAATCGACTGGTTTCAAAATTTGTTGTTGATATAGCAACTGCTCGACCAGAACCAGATATTGTTATCCCGGTAATTACTGGAAGTAATAAGCAACCAATTTTATGAAAGTTAATGAAATTATATGGTTACATTATATTTACAATGAAGATCATAAAGCATCAAGGGAGTTTCCAATGAAGGGACATGTTGTATTTAATTTTAGTTTATTTTTGGTTTCTTTATTTTTACTTTCTTGTGGTGGAGGTGGTAGTGCCAGTTTACCACCCGCTCAAACAATAGTGAAGGATGACATCCGGCCAGAAATAATTCTTACTGCTCCAAAATCTGAAGAAAAAGAATGGTCAATAACTGAACCAATTAGAATAAATTTTAGTGAATCAATTAAAACTGATATTGATCCTTCTCAAGTTGCGCTTGAACATTTATTTAAGAATGGTGTACAAATAAATTCTCCCGCTAAACTGGCTCCAAGTTTTTTGTTTGATACAAATAAGTTTGAAAGTGATGTGTTGGTTGTTCCCTTCGTAGGTATATTAGAAGATAACTCTCTATATAGAGTTACCGTAAGTGGTATAAAAGATCTTGTAGGGAATTCTTTAGCTGAGAATTGTTCATGGGAGTTTATAACCACTACAACAACCGGTGTAGCAGAAATACTACCTGGTAATACCGGACTGTGTGGTTCTGCACCCACTATTGAGCCGCCAGGCAAACCTCAGTTCGTTCAAGCATTTTCAGTTGATGAAAGTACTGTATTAATATCTTGGAGTCCACCTTCGACAGTGGCAGTCGCTGAATTTTATCAAATCGAACTATCTGTCGATGGAGGGACTTTTGACCTTAAAGTATTACGAAATTTTAAAGAACTAAGCTTTGTCGATAAAGTTGATCCCATTAATCAAGGCTTAAAACGTGTTTATAGAATAACTGCGGGCAACACAATTTCTGGTTATAGTGATTTAAACGCATTAAGTAATACCGTAATTCCTGTTGCAAATGTCCAACCTATAACACCAAAGCAAGTACTTTTATCTGATAATCCGTTCGCAAATAATCGTTTTGCAATTGCAGCTAAAATTAGCCCTGATGGAAATACACTGGCCGTCTTTGAGCCTTTGGGTGATATTAAAGAAGATCCTGTTAAGAATACACCAGCGATTAATGATGCGGGAACGGTTCAATTGTTTACCAAAGGTAATATGAATAAGTGGGTTCATTTAAAAACATTAAGTTTAAAAAGAGGTGATTATTCTAAATTTGATTCTAATCTGACGTTTAGTCCTGATAGCAAGACATTCGTTATAGTGTTTAATACACTTAATCGGTTGGTTGAACCAAGTTTTGTTGAGGTATTTAGCAATACTCAATTAAATGGCTGGAAATATATTTCTACTTTAGTTCCTAGTGCTGAATATATTACAAGTTTTGCTATTAGTGCTGACAACTCAACACTTGCTATTGCAGATTACAATGGAGATCTGCAAGATGGGACGTTGACTGCTGGTGTTGTAGAAATCTATAGTAAAAATACAAAACAAGGAACTAGTGATTGGGTTTATGAGACGACTTTGATTTCGAAGCTTGCTGGTAATAGATTTGCATTTGGTTTCGAGTTAGCGTTTAGCCCGAACTTGCTGTATACAACCTTGGCTGTAAGCGAACTTACTAATGGAAAAGGAAATGTTCAACTGTTTACTAACAGGAGTGGTAAATGGCTTCCTTTAACTACTCTGTACTCTAATTCAGAATTAGTTGTTGGTACAGGGGTTAGTAATCGATTTGGTTCAAATATAAGGTTTAGCCCTGATGGTGAGACTTTAGCCATTAGTGAGGCTAGAGGGAGTGTATCATCTGCAAGAGATGATATTGGTACAGTACAAATTTTTGATATAGTCAATAATGTTTTTAGTTATAATCAAAAATTGATATTCAACAATAATCCATCGAAGTTCTCATTTTCTTTTGGTGATGTTGTTTTATTTAGTCCAAATAGCCAAACGCTTGCTGTGACAGCAAGTGCAACACAATCGTATGCTGGTGCGGTAGAGATATTCGATAAAGTTGATAATGGATGGGTTTATAATACTCGGCTTATGTCAAGAAAACCTGATGCTAATAATCATTTTGGTCAAAACATGACCTTTAGCTCGAACAGTAAAATACTAGCAATAACGGAAAACGTGGGGGATGCTTTGGATGTAGTGGATGCTGGAAATGTCCAGTTATTCTATAACACATCTTTTAGTTGGATAAATACAGCAACCCTCATATCAAGCTCACCAGCACCAAATTATGTCTTTGGTCGTTTTGTTTTGTTTAACCAGAATACAGATCTTATAATTGGTGAATATAGATTTGGTAGACTTAATGAAATGGATATTGGTGCAGTTAATATTTTTGATACTAATAACCTAGTTAAATAAACGTAAGCGTCGGCTAAATCACACCTAGCAAGAATTATACTTTAGAAAAATTAA
>CAYQUC010000125.1:0-8211 GCA_964420605.1 uncultured Thioalkalispiraceae bacterium
ACTCCCGACCAACTGGTTCGAAGCCAGTTACTCTATCCAGCTGAGCTATGGGCGCAGTGGTTTAAAGCGTTAGTTTAACACGAGAATACAAAAGCAGATACTGTCATTTACATCTAATAATATCAATGACTTATGCAAAGTTGGCGTTATTCTTGTTCAGCATGGGTTCAGACCACTATGGTATATTTAATTTTATACATTGCAGCAATTACAAACGAGGTCGCAGCGCATGAAATTCAAGTCAAAATTCAATTTACCTTCTTTATTTAAAATAGTCAGTTTAGTGTCGGTGCTCGCACTGTTATCCGCTTGCCACTCATTACCGGTGAATCACGGTTACGGGCATCACGGATATTCTTATAGCTCAAGTACGAGTTATGATAATGGTCATTCAGAAAGTAGGCGAGTAATTCGCTCTGTTAATAGTGGTTCGCATGGTAGTCGAACAATTGGTTCTATCTCTGTTTCTAGCGATTAATTGCTGCTACAAAAATGTAAATACGGTATATCAGAATCGAGTCTTATCTGGTCTGGTACCTTCCTTTACCGTTATGATCAATTAGTAAATAGTTTTAAACTATTTCCTCAAAGCGCATTCTTGAGACCTCCTTGTATTGAATATTAATTATTTATACGAGGAGATTTCGTGCTATGATTTTCGTAAATGAAAAAACTAAAATATGAAGCTGAATTATTAAAAAAAGCCATTGAGTTGGGTATGATGTATGGTGAAAAAAAAGGCGTTGTTAAATTTGAAGCAACCGATTCGGCTAATGACAAAATAGAATATATATACAAATTACTGGTGCGAGACAAACTCATTCAACCGTTAGCGAAAGATCAAATATCAATTTCCAATTACAAACATAAACTCGCTATTTGGTTTTCAAAACAGTTGCCAGCAGACCACCCATTATTAAAATAGATAATTAGTGTTTTATAAAATAGTAATAGTGCAATAAACGAATATTCGATTTAAGCAATAAAATACACTCGGTATAGTTACTACTTTTAACGATAATTTGACTTGTCATCCACGTTATCAATCTTATATGCATTCAGTACTTTTAATCGTATAAAATAAAGTATTACGTTAAATACTTATCCGGATAAATCAGTATTAAACTAATGTGTTGTGAAGGATGCGTGAAGTGACATTAACTAAAAATAACAACCCAAATGTACTCTCTATATTAACACGACCATTTTGGGATCGACGGGTGTGGTTTGTGCCGGTGGTATTGTCAATTTATTTAATCTACATCAGTACCAGTAATTTTATATTATTCCATACAATTGTTGAATTATTTACTATTGTTGTCGCAATTACATTGTCTGCGGTGGCATGGCATACCTATAATTTTTCAAAAAATCATTTTTTAATGTTTCTGGGGGCAGGATATTTTTGGGTCTCAATTTTGGGATTAATTCATACTCTGTCTTATCCCGGTTTTGATTTAATGAAATCAGTAACTGAAAAAAATTCAAATGAATTTTTGATAGCCGCTCGCTATTTAGAAGCCGTGTTATTGTTAATGAGTCCCTATTTTTTAACACGCTCACTCAATGTATTTTATGTCACTAGTTTTTTTGGTATCGGCAGTTTAGTTAGTTATTTTTTAATTACAAACAATATGTTTCCGTTGATACCGAATCAATATTTAACAGAGTTTACGATAATTTTAATTTTAATTATTGCAACTGCAAATTTAATTCGAAAACGTTCTGAATTAAGGAAACGTGTTTGTGTTCTTATTGTACTGTCAATCATTTTTACTATTGTATCAGAGCTATTGTTAGCGATTAATAGCGTTGAAATGTCAGGAACTGTCATTGCTGCCAATATCTGTAATGTTTTTTCATATTGGTTTATTTTTATCGCTATCATACGTTCAACTTTAATAGAACCGTATCAAATAATGGCTCGTGGTTCTAGTACCTATGATGCTATACCAACGCCAACAATCGTAGTCGATAAAAGCTGTAATATTATTCAAGTTAATAATTCTGCTTGTTTGGAAGTTGATGAAAATCGAAATAAATTAATCGGAAAGCATTGCCATACTATTTTTCATCCATTGTACATTACGGTTGATGAGTGTCCGGTATGCCAGCATATTAAACAAGAACTTCCATTAGACAGTTTTGTTATGGAATTTCGCCGAAAAAATATCTGGCGTGAGTTTACCCTTACACCGTTTCAAATGATCGGTGATATCGAAGGAATCGTGCATGTCTCGCCTGATGTTACAAGGCGTAAGCACGATCAAGATAAATTAATTTACCAAGCTAAATATGACCAGTTGACCGGTTTTCCTAATAGGGTATTAGCCACCGATCGGTTAGA
The DNA here is from genome assembly GCA_964420605.1 of uncultured Thioalkalispiraceae bacterium. Classification (GTDB taxonomy): domain Bacteria; phylum Pseudomonadota; class Gammaproteobacteria; order UBA6429; family Thiohalophilaceae; genus CAYQUC01. Next base: position 2,348 of record CAYQUC010000125.1, read on the forward strand.
AATGACCATTAAACATGCCGAACGCGAAAATGTCAGTGCGGCAATTATGTTTATCGATATCGATAATTTTAAAAATATAAATGATACTCTTGGACATATTTTTGGTGATAAGGTGATTGTCGAAGTATCAAAACGCATTGCAGAGAGTCTTCGTGACAGTGATACCTTGGCACGCTGGGGTGGTGATGAATTTTTAATAATTTTACCAGCATTAAACTCCGTATCAGAATCTGAAAAAGTAGCTGAAAAAATTCTGGCTAAACTTTCACAATCAATAATGTTAGATTTAAAAGAATTTGTTATTACCGTCAGTATTGGTATTGCGGGTTTTCCAAACGATGGTGATAATGCCAATTCATTATTAAGTCATGCTGATGCTGCAATGTATGATGCTAAAAATTCGGGTAAAAATACCTACCGGTTATTCAATAAAGTATTAAACGATAGTGCCGCACGGCACATGATACTTGAAAATCATTTACGACACGCGATAGATAGAAAAGAATTTAGTTTGCATTATCAACCTATGTTTGATTTAAGCAGCAAAAAAATTGTTGGTTGCGAAGCTTTGCTTCGATGGGATAATGAATTATTAGGGCATATTGAGCCTGATAAATTTATTCATCTGGCTGAAAAAAATGGTCAAATTATTTCAATAGGTGAATGGGTTTTTGAAACAGCTTGTAAAGAAATTTCAAAGTGGAATAAGCTAGGTTTTACTGATTTATATGTCGCCATCAATATTTGTTCAACACAAACTGCAGAGTCGGGTTTTGTGAATCGTTTAAAAACAATAGTTAGTGATAATGAGATAAACGCCAGTGATGTTATATTAGAAATTACCGAAAATGTATTATTATCAGATGAATTTAAAACTATCGACCTGTTAACCGAGCTTAGTGATTTTGGCTTTAAATTATCATTGGATGATTTTGGTACAGGCTATTCCTCTTTGAGTTATTTAAAAAAATTCCCATTTGATGAAATTAAAATTGATCGTTCATTTGTGCGTGACATTGCGAACGATCCTAGTGATGCGGCTTTGTGCCAAGCAATTATTTCAATGGCTGATAGTCTTAATTTACGAGTGGTTGGGGAGGGCGTTGAAGATAAAGAGCAACTGCAATTTTTAATGGATAACAATGTCGACAAGGTACAAGGCTTTTATTTTAGTAAGGCACTTGCACCAAATGATTTTATTGAATATATTCGTGAATCGGCCTAAATGCCTCGGTAATATATTATTCAGTATTAATCGTAGCAGTATTTATAAGTTGCGGAATAGCTTACAGTGGTTTATTGGTAAGAGCGGTTAGGGAGCAGTTCATCCGTGAACTAGAAATCCTTCCATGAGATACAGGGTCTACATTACAGATCCAAACTTAATGAAACCTTAAAGTTTTCTTAATATAATATTAATCTAGTGTATTTTTATTCATACATGTAGGTATTAATGTCTATATATAGCTATATTTTTATGTAATAAAGAAATTTGTAAAATAGTATTTAATTTTTATTCTGGCTACTAGTTCCCATTTATTGCTCAAATTTACTCGTTTTTTGATCAGCATTTCACCAAATTTCTGTTATTTAATTGCAAAATGAAGTTGGAAACAGGGTTCTGATGGTAACTTGCAATTAAACACGGTTTCACAAAAATTTACCTTACAACTCAATAAAACTATAAAATTCAATGGCTTATGATTAAATCTCATTCACATGGTGTTTTTACTATAATTGATTGACTACCGATGTATTAATAGTGTTCGATTTACGGTTGATGTGAATCTTTTGTGATAATTATTCTCTACTATACAAGATAGAGAGACTAGCAGAATACTCAGTTGGTACTGAATTTAATTAATGGTATGAATATTATGTCCAAGAAAGTACTTATAGTGGAAGACAATAAAGATATTTCGCATCTAGTGTCGATACACCTCGCCGATCTAAATTTTGCATTTGATGTTGCCTATGATGGACGTAAAGGTTTAACACTTGGATTAACCGATAACTATGATTTGATAATTCTGGATTTAATGTTACCTGAAATTGATGGTATTCAAGTTTGTCGAGAATTACGTGCGCAAAATATTAACACGCCTATCTTAATGCTCACTGCAAAAAGCTCCGAGTTGGATCGCGTTTTAGGCTTGGAAATTGGGGCTGATGATTATTTAACAAAACCATTTAGTATCCGAGAGTTAATGGCGCGAGTTAAAGCCATTTTTCGTCGTTCAGATTCGATGGAGAAAGCAACTAACGAATCAGAATCAACTGAACTAATTATTGGTAAATTATTGCTTGACTCTAGTCGTCGTCAAGTTGAATTTGATGGTACTACTATAGAGTTAACCGCAAAGGAATTTGATTTGTTATGGTATTTTGCGCATAATCCAGGCCGAGTTTTTACTAGAACCCAGTTGCTTGATAGAATTTGGGGCTACAGCCATGAAGGTTATGAACATACAGTCAATTCACATATAAACCGGTTACGATCAAAATTCGAAAAAGATCCTTCTAATCCACAATACATTTTAACTGTTTGGGGCGTTGGTTATAAATTTTTTGATTGGCAACAAAATCAAGTTCAAGCCAATCAGTAACCAAAATAAGCCAGTAAGTTATATAGAACAGCGTCAGGATTAAATATGTTTCGAACCTTATACAGTAAATTAGCCATTACTTTGTTTATCATACTGTGTGTCATTGGTGTTATCTTAATGCAGTTAATGCATTACTCTAGTGGTTTATACCAAGCAGAAGTAGCGCAAAAATTAAATGTAGAACTAGCCGATCATATTGTGAGCGAAAATAAATTAATAAAAAAAAATAAAATTAACAAAGATGCATTAGAACATGTATTTCACATGTTAATGGTCATTAACCCTACAATTGAATTATATTTACTCGATACCAAAGGAAAAATTTTAGGTTTTTCAGCACCGCCCGGCAAAGTCGTCCGTAAAGATATTAACTTAACACCACTCAAAAAATTTATTGCCGGCAATCGAGATTTTCCATTACATGGACAAGATCCCAGAAATGTTGATAGAAAAAAAGTATTTTCAGCATCTGAAATTAAATCAGGGAAAAAATTGGAAGGTTATCTTTATATAATCTTGGCGAGTGAAAAATATGAAGGCGTTGCCGATAAGCTTGAAGACAGTTACATCTTTCGCCTAAGTCTGTGGGGCTTATTAGCGGGTATTATTGCCGTATTTTTAATAGGAGCCATGTCGTTTTCAATTATGACACGGCGATTGCGTAAATTAAATCAAGCCATGCTTGAATACTCCGATGGAGAAATATTAGAAACAATTAAACCTGATTACTCTGTAAAAAAACAAGGTGGTGATGAAGTAGATCATTTAGGGCGACAGTTTTTGATGATGGTCAATAAAATTTCATCCCAAATGAGTGAATTAAAAAAAGTTGACGAGATGCGCCGTGAATTAGTTGCCAATGTTTCGCATGATTTAAGAACGCCAATAACAACCTTACAGGGCTATATTGAAACCTTAATAATTAAAGGTGAAAATATATCTGGAGATGAACGTAGAAAGTATTTAAAAGTTGCACTGGATTATTGTCATAGATTAAGCCAACTAGTAACAGAATTGTTTGAGCTATCAAAATTGGATTCCTGCGAATCTATCATTTATGCAGAACCCTTTTCCATTTCTGATTTAATCCAAGATGTTGTTCAAAAATTTTACTTACGCGCAAAGAATTCCGGAGTTGATTTACGTTGTGCACAACGTACTGGTGCTGCGATGGTTCATGGTGACATAGCCATGTTACAAAGAGCGTTAGAGAACCTAATTGAAAATGCATTACGTCACACAACAAAAGGTGATCGTGTTGCTGTTGATTATTCATTACAAGATGGGAAAGTTATTGTTAAAGTCATTGACACTGGCTGTGGAATTCCAGAAGCTGAATTAAATCATATATTTGATCGTTTTTATCAAGTTGAAAAGAGTCGTGCCAAAGGCGAAGGTTCTGGTCTTGGCTTAGCAATTGCTAAGCGAATATTAGAGCTGCATGGCACAACCATTCAAGTGCAAAGTAAAATAAACAAAGGCACTACGTTTACATTTAACATGCCAAACTATAAAGCAGCGTAGTTTTCCCGATATTTATCACATCTTAACCAGTGGCGACATTACAGTAGTATAAATTTTTTTAAACGACTATAAACCTTCAGATTTCTTGCATAAAAATTTTGACATAATATTTATTCTTGTTATAAAAACGTGACATTTGCGTGAATTGCCTGTGACTTCCCTCATCCATACTTATCAAACTTATTCATTAAGCACTTAGTTTAAAGTTAACAAATTGTCATAATATTAAAAATCAACCAGGAGGACATATTAATGTCAAACTTGCTAAAAAAAATTGCTACTTCAGCAATTTGTGGATCACTTTTATTATCATCAGCGGCATTTGCCGGCGATAAAAGAATGTTTGAAGTAACAATAACAAACATATCTAAAGGTGAAATCTTTACACCTATCTTAGTCGCATCAACACACAGTGGTTTTAAATTATTTAAAACCGGTCAACCAGCAAGTATCGAATTAGAAACGATTGCAGAAGGGGGAAATAATGTCCCTTTAAGTGATTATTTATTAAATGGTCATCACGCCCTTGATACCGCATCTGCTACTGGGGGTTTATTACCTGGTGCATCTTTAACATTAAAAGTAAAAATGAATGATTACTTTAATCACATTACTGTTACATCAATGCTGGTTCCTACAAATGATGGTTTTTTTGCAGTGAACAGCAAACGCGGTCCTAAGGAAGGTCACACTATAACCCTTGAATCACCAGTCTATGATGCCGGTACAGAGCTGAATGATGAGCTTTGTGTTAATATCCCTGGCCCTGCTTGTGGTGGTGAAGGCTTTAATGCTGACCGTGATAGTGGCGAAGGTTATGTCTACATTCACTCTGGTATTCAAGGTAATGGCGGTTTATCAACTGCAGATTTTGATTGGCGTAACCCTGTTGCATCGATTACTGTAAAACAAATCAAAAAATAAGCTAGTAATTTAACTTTTATTAGTAATTTTAGCCGATGTAATTAATTGCATCGGCTTTTTTACATAATTAAAAAATTGTGTAACATTTGGTACATTGCTAAAAAAATTAAGTTACTTTTGTATCAATATTTATTATTATTAATGTTCTAGTAGAAATTAAAAACAGACTTGACTGATTGAAAACTAAAAACTATCATCTTTAGAATCATCAAATTAAGATTAATCATATCAAGTATGGTCGTTTATTTTTTAGGGATGAAAATAGTGAAAATAATAATAAAATATTTAGTAATTGCTGCGGCTATATTTATATTTCTAATTCCGTTTACGTCTCCCATTAAAGCCACCAGTTTTAGTGATGTTATCCAAAAAGAACATAAATTTGTCATTAATTTATTCGACCTAATAAAATAAACACTATTTATAATTATGGTTACTATTTTTTGCTCAGTTTAACATCATAATATTCAATCACAAATAAAATCAAATTTATCAGCTAGTCAAATGAAACTATTTGACACTACTTCCAAATTTATTTGTAATATTTACGAAATATAAAAGAAACAAATTTGTACTCTGCAATGAATATTTCATTTTGCAATTAATAATTACCCAACGTATTAAAGGTAATAAGCAATTTGAATATTCTAAATAAATAATAGAGCTATATTATTATAATATTTAAAATGTTGTTTTAATTGCCTTTAATTTTTAATTTCCACAAAATTTAATGTTCTTAAAATTAAATTGCTTAAAAACTTTACAGCACTAGTCTTTGATGTTTAGTATCGAGTTCAACTAAAAATAAAA
>CAYQUC010000126.1:0-8013 GCA_964420605.1 uncultured Thioalkalispiraceae bacterium
GTTAGTCTAATGCTGGATCATAACTTTCTACTAGGGTTAATCCTCTGGTCTGATTTGGATCAACATTTCCTGCTATAACATATATTCTATTATCAAAACCTAAATAACTACTCGCCATGCTACGTCTACCCATGAGCATTTTGGATTTTACTGTCCATGTGTTGGTTGCCGGATCATACTCTTCTACATCATTGGAGAAGCCATTGCTGTTATAGCCACCAAATGCATATATTTTTCCACCGTGTGCTGCAGCTGTTAGTCGTTTACGACTAGTCGGCATCGCTGTTTTTGTAGTCCAGCTGTTTAACGTTGGATCATATTCATAAACAGTACTTGTATACCATGAACTTGATGTTGAACCACTAGCACTTCCACCCATAAGATATATTTTTCCATTGACAACACTACTGCCAAAATAGCGTCTTTCAGATGGAACGCGGCTTTTTGCTGTCAGTACTTCGGTTGCAGGAGTGTATTCATAAACACCGTCATAGGTAAATGCACCACTTTTGGTTCCAACCAAATAGATCTTACCGTTTACTTCTAAGCAAGCTTCTGGGCTGCCGGCTTGAGATAGTAGATTAGTTTTTATTGTCCATGTGTCTGTTGCTGGGTTATATTCGTCAACACCAATGGCTTCGTAGGTTTTTGGTGTTGTTCTGCTATTTGTTAAAACCAATCGTCCAAAACTAAACAGTTTTCCGTTTGATGCACATATATTGGTGCCACCAGGGGAGGTTGTAGTAGACCATGTGGTTGAGGTTGGATCGTAAATCTGCATTAGTGCAACATTACCAATGACATAGATTTTGTTATCAATAACAGCACTTCGGGCATCAGGATATGCAAAAGGTATATCGGTTTCAGAATTCCATGCGATAGATGATACTGATAATAATATACTTTTTGCATCAACAAAGTTCATGCTGTCGGCTGCAGTTAGTGTAATGAAATGAGTGCCTATAGACAGCTTTGTTGTTATTGATTCTCCAGTTCCTAAATTGCCATCTTTATTAGATTTCCATACTAGTGAGGTACCCGATAAAACACCATCTTCAGGATCGATTGCTGATCCAACAAAAGTGATGTCGTCAATATTGTTAAATGAGCTGCCGTCAGTGGGAGAGGTAAACAGTGTTGTTGGCCATTGATTAATGAAAATGATAATCGATGTGCTCGATGAAGCCCCTTTACTATCTGTTGCAGTTAGTGAAATAGAGTGTGTTCCAGGAGTTAGTGTGGAAGTATTTATAACTGCTCCGGTACCTAAAGTACCATCGATATTTGAAGACCAGACTAATGAAATACCACTTAATATTCCATCTTCAGCATCAAGTCCTTCGCCACTGAAGCGTCTACTTTTATCAGAAACTGTCTGCCAACCGATAATGTTTGTGGTGGGTGGTGTATTTATTCCGGTTTGAGTATCGTCGTTGATGATAGTTCCAGTTGCCGTAGCAATTCCTAATGATGCACCAGTTGGCGAGCTAAGTGTTACTGTTAGAATTTCATCTGGTTCGGCATTAGTGTCAGCATTAATTGTTACACTGATTTCACCTGATGAGTTACCAACTGGAATGGTTAGCGTATTACTTACTTCAATGTAATCAATTCCGGTAGTTGCGTTACCAATTCCTGAGATACTGCTTGTAGAGTAATTTACAGTAACATCACTAGATGCTGGTTTTGAAAGCGTAACAGTGAAAGTGAGATTTGTTGTACCGTTGTTTCCTTCATTTGTTGAGGAATCGGCAATATTTAAAATAGATGTTGAGTTACTGACAAAGTTAGCATTGACAGTACATACCCCAGTAATAGTTCCAGTGGTGTAACTATTAGCAGATAGTGTTCCATTACAACCAGTGATATTTGCAATAGTAAAATCACTTTCGGGTACGACAGTGAAGGTGGTTGTTTCCCCTTGGTTAACTGTAATACTTGAAGGAGAAATATTACCACCGATACTGGCATTAGCAGTAATTAAGAAACCGGGAGTACTACCATCACCTGGATTGCTGCTTCCTCCACCACCACAAGAACTTAATAGAATCACTACCAAGATTGGTATAATGTGTTTGAAAGAAAAATTTGGATAAAGTGGATTATTAGTTTTGAATTCATTGTTCATTTTATTATTTCGCTATTATATTTTATTTTCGGTGTTTGTGAATTAGATAGCATTTTCTATTATCATAATTTTTTAAATAATTCTGATACAAGAATCTGAGGTCTATTATTTAAATCGAGAGTTTTATCACCAAATTGAATAGTGTTTGGTGATGGAACAGTATTTTTAGCTACTATGTTATATAAAATATCACCTGAAGTTGCTTTTTCAAAATCACAGGCATTAGCAGTCACTTCAAAAGGAATATCTAAAAGCCAATCATTTTTTCCACAGAATCCTCCCAGTTGTGCATTCCAGAAATCTGCTGCTGCTTGATTTTTTATTGTGTGAAATGAATTGATAAATTCAAGATCAATATTATTGGCTTTTTTACCAGTAGCCGTTGTTATGACATTACCGATGGTTAGATTGTAGTTATGTTCCCATAACCCTAATACAGTTTGGCAACTATTAGTAAGATATGATCTTGTTTTAGTTATGTACTTTGAAGCGGTTATTTCTATAGTTTGTTTATAGAAGTCACCATTAGCGTTTACCAGACAATTAGTTTCCCATAACCCGGTTAGATCAGTTGTTGTTTGAGTAATAACAGGATCTTGAGTTGAACTGCCACCACCGCAGCCAGCGGTAAGCACTGCGAGCATAAATAATATTATTAAATAGTTGGAAAAATTACCAAAATGAACCAGTTTATTATTTTTCATTGTCGCCCCCACAGCTGTGTATCAACATCAAATCAACAGGGGAGATACTTTATTTAAGCTTGAACTGGCTAGAAATAGTGGTCTTATTTGCTTGATTAGTAACAACAGTACCGATATAACCCTATAAAATCAACCAGTATTAACTTAACAACTTCAAGTCTTGGTCTCTAGGAAATTAACACCCCTATTATGTCGGTTTATACTAACAATCCTAATATCCATCGGGAATAACCCAACCGGGTTAAATTGATTGATAAACAACACTTTCTGCTAATTAAGGAATAATCAAAAGAGTGACTGCATGTCGATGAAGTTCAGTGAATCTGAGGTTATCACGAAAATAGCTCGCCAGACAGAAGAAAATCCACTACTAAAGTTTGGATTAAGACCAAAGAGACAAAACATTTTTGTTTTTAATTGTATTGGTATTGCCAATGTTGATTTGTTATTTTAGCCGCTATACCAAACACCCATAATACAAATAACGCTAACATGACGATCATTAATAAAATTTGTGTAACTATTCAGCGTAATTTTTAGATAAGCAAAATGAACAAGTTAATACTAAATTCACCTTATCCTAGCCTATTCACTTTTTTCAAATTACGTTGAATAGTTACGTATATTTTTTATTTTCTTAGCTAGTTTATAACTTAATTTCAGAGAGCTTGCTAATAAACAAGGTTCTCTTTCAATAGTAAATACATCATGTGAAATTATCTAGCTTGTCCTACTTGAAGGCACAAGACCTGATCCTAAAACCTGTACAAATACAGTTATTAATACTGCTGAAATAAATCGGGTCGGACCACTGTAAACTGCTGATTACATTAAACTAACATACTCTAATAGGCTACTTTTGATGCTTAAAGTAATCATTTACACCTCGAAAAAGGCACTTTAAGGATTGATTGATTTACTTAACGTATCATTTTCAGATATAAAGTAAAGAGCTCTAAGCAGTAATAGTTATGTGTGATTATATAACGCCCATTTGCTCCGCAGGTTGAACTTTTTTTCAGCTACCGCTGATACTACAAATTGATTTATAGAAATCCCATCTTCAGATGCAAGTTTCTTAATTTGATTATGTAATGATTCAGGTAAACTTAAAGTACTCATTTTAATAAACCGCTCTTTTCTAAAATTTTTTTGGAGTAAGAATTTCAATTCCAAATTTATCAACATTAGAAAAATCCTTTTTATTATATGTAACGATTATTTTACTCTCAGATTCAACGGCAACCTCCAAAACTAAGTCATCTTTTGGGTCTTTTAGATAGGGTCGCCACAAAAAAAATATCTCCCTTTTATTTGCTACTTTAGCTATGCAATTGAGAATATCTAAAATATCAGCTTTATTTAGTGGTAATTTTAGTTCTTTTCGTAGAGTTGCTGACTCATATTCTAAAAACAACGGTACTGAGATATTCAATTGAAAATTGTTATTATCTATAAGAGTCAATAACTTATACAAAGCACCTTTTTGTGAACGAAGTGCTGATATTAAAACATTTGTGTCTAATACTATGTTTATTTATTCATAATGTGTCCATAATCGAATAACTTTTACCACTTTCTCTTTTTCATAGATTTGATAAACGAGCCTATGCTGAATATTTATTCTTCGTGAATAAGCACCTAAAAGATCACCTACTAACTTTTCATAAGGAGGAGGATTTTGATAAGGGTTTTCTTTTAATACTTCAAGTAACTCTTGTGCTTTATTTTTTAAACCAGATGAAGCTAATTTTCTTGCATCTTTTTGAGCCTGTTTAGTATAAACAATTTTCCAACTCACCAATCAAGTTCCTTTGATGAATCTGAGATATCAGATTCCATACCCTCTTTAATAGACTCTCTCATACCAGGGATTGATAATAGGTGTAGAGTTTCATTTATTGCATTCCAATCATTTTCAGAGAGCAAAACTGCATTATTCCGCTTTCCAGTGATCAAGATAGGCTGATGCGTTGATGCTGTCTCATCTATTAGCTTATAAAGCTTTGTACGTGCGTCTGTTGCATTAAGAATGGTCATATCGATTACCTCTATATAAACCGTACGTTATATCGTACGGTTTGTCAAGGTGAATTATCAAACATAACGGTGTAATATGTTGCACTTTATAGTGTTTTCTATTGTATTAAAATAGGTCGCTATAAAAAGACAACTTTTGAAGATTTCTCAGTTTATAGACTAGGAGTGAAAAAAACCTTCTTTGCTTAATGACATTTTTAAATGCTACAGATATTTTAAATTAATTATTCCGCTTGCGTTGCATTACAAACGCACTATCAATTAATTTTTTTGTGGAGCAATAAACAGAGTCACAAAAATCATTAAACTGTTTTAAATAACCATCATCAGGCCATAGAGGTGTAGATACATTCAATTGCCCCATACTGATTTGATAGTCTGCTAAAGTTTGGATGTAGTGTTGTCGTTGTTCTTGCGGAATAATCAGCGGCGGTAATCCAGCTTTGAGTAATGGTATGTTCGCGATAAGTCGTGCGATTCTGCCATTACCATCCCAAAAGGGATGAATGTGTGCAAAACCCATGTGAATTTTGGCGTAACAAGCAGGTGCATTATTAACAGTTAAAGCCTTAATATCGATGGTATTAATGTGATTAATTAATTGCGCCATTAGTTTAGGGACAGACTTCGGTGTTGCATATTCAATAAATTTTTGTGTACCGTTATTTGTTACGGCATAGGTTCCATTGTTTTCAATTTTCCAATGTGCTGTTGGCTTATAAATATCAATAACGTGATCGGTAAGGACTGCTTGGTGCAAATTAAAAAAAATTAATCCGTCACTGGTGTGGTTAAACTTTTATAAAGTAATTCTATTGCACTGGCATGTCCAATAATTTCTTGGTGCTCTTTTATCGGTTTACCGGAAATGGTTAAGCCTTGTTCTAAAACAAAATGCGTGTCACTGAGTGTTAGGGTATTTCCTTCAATGGCGGTTGAGTTGTATGTCCACAAGTCACGTAATTGGTTTAATACCGAGGTTTGTAGATCAGCATCAAGTCCTTTTAAAAAGTGAAAATTTTTAGAAGGAATAAATTCTTTACTGCAGTATTGATAACGTGTTGCTCTACCTTGTCCGACTTTTTTAATAATGCCGGCGTTAAGCCAATTTGTTAACCAACGACGTAGCGTCCTATGGGGTATGCCACCTATTTGTATGGCCAACACGGCCAGTCCAATTGGTTCTGGTGAGTGTTTCAATAAGGAAAAAGTGGTTAATTGTTGAGATTTATGGGTCATAATCAAAGTTAAATGTTATTTATCGGCCATTATAGGCTTATAACGGCCATTTTCATTATTGACAGAGTTTGAATTCAGCGGGTCGGACCACTGTAAGCCAGTAATATGTTTTGTTGCTTGGGTTCAGGACGTTTATTTGGACCGAAAGTTCGTAACCGCAGCTCTGCATCTTCTTCACTCAAACCTTCAAGTGTCGTTTCGAGCATGGCTAAGGTTTCATCGGATGTTTGATTATGCAAATCTTTTGTTTTTTGCATTGTTTATCTATATAGATTTGTTTTAACACTGAGATAAGTGACCAACGAGCATTTAACGGGGAAGCTAAATTAATTATTGTTGGTTATAAATGCACTCATATTTTTCATCAGTGCTATTTCTCTGTGAGTCAGCTTGAAATGATTGTTAGATATAGTATTTATAATTCTACTTTGCAATTCAAGCAGAGAAAGTGATTTTGATCAGAACTTTATGTTTTTAGTGACAATTGCCTGATAATTATTGAATAATTTTAAAAGGATATTAGGAATATAAGGGGTGTGTAGTTGAGCTACATAAGTGTCCAGAATACATATAATAAGTGCAATTCCTGGCTAATAAAACCGGTTAAAATGGTTTGCGAATCAATTACTCAAAAATCGACACACTATCAACACTTAAGTAATGAAGAGAGACTTTATATCCAATATGAATTAAGAACAGGAAAAATACAGAAATAAACAGGTATTGAGATTGGACGAGCACTAAGCACAATATCAAGAGAACTACAGCGCAAAAGGCGTTACCGTAAACGTTATGGGCCAACGGCTAGAAGCAGTTTAACCCTTAACTTTAAGTCTATTTAGATTCGACCAAACTATTGTGAAACGTAAAACGGCACAGCAAGTAGAAGGACTTTAACATACCACCCACTGCGGGTGGTTGTTGATTTTTACAATCAAAAAACTAGCAACTAACATTATCTAAAGGTGGTTCATTAACACAAATCTGGCGAATTATAGTACTTGTATTTGTAGTTCTATCGGCGTTATTAGTACAATTATCAGACAATGAAATTGTTTTTCCTGATGCCTGTGCACTCAATGCAACACTCATTAATCGTGCATAATGCGCAATATCAGTGCCACTTTCTGTTGTCACATAATAATTTGTTCCGGGTTGAAGAGAACATCCGTCAGTTGCCCAAATTTGTATTCCTGTTGCACTCGTAGAAACGCGTAAAACCGATACACTATTATATGTTGCCGCACTTGCTATAGGCGCATAACTAAAAGCTATTAAACTCATAAGCAATATATTTTTTTTAAAAAAAAGCTCCTTAAACACTCTTATATCCTCCATTGAAACTAAGTATTGTATCATAGCTCAAATTCATATAATAAGTAAATTTTCTGGCTAGAGAAACTAAGGGGGCAAATCTTGACTTAACATAGATATATTATACGGAATTCAGCGGATCGGACCACTGTAAGCCACTGTTTATATTACATTAATATGCTCTATTAGGTAGGCTGTTTTTGGTGCTTAAAGCAACCATTTACTCTACTAAAAAGTCACTTTAAGGATTGACTCATTTTCTTAACATATCATGTTCCGATATAAAACAAGTGCTCTAAGTAGTAATAGGTATGTGTGATTATATAACAGTGTAATATCCTGTTATTTATAAAGTTTTCTTGTAATGGTCAAGTTTTATTGGAAAGAATTTAAGCCGCGTTCATTAATTTAATTTTTTTCAAAGCGGGTGTAATATAACCCAGAGTCGTCGGGTAATAATGTTTCTTTGTTGGTCGTATCGCTACAACGTCGGCTTTTTTCATCAAACTTGCTGTTTTGTAAATGCCTAAGTCATGCCCTCGTTCGTTCAGCACTTTGAGCATTCGGCGTTTACCATAAGCATTATTG
>CAYQUC010000127.1:0-7971 GCA_964420605.1 uncultured Thioalkalispiraceae bacterium
CATCTCCCAGGCGTTACCTGGCACTTTACCCTATGGAGCCCGGACTTTCCTCCAGGTTTTAAACCTGGCGACTATCTAGCCGACTCAAGCTGGATTTTAAATCAAAATGATATAACAGCCAAGTCTATATTCTACAGATTTCCACTGATTTGCGGTTTATAGCAAATCCTAATCATTTTCGTTACCCAATTTTTTAATTTTTAATGCTTCAGTGTATAACACGTTCTTAGCCAAACCCGTGATTTTTGCAGTTAGGCTGGCGGCTTTTTTAACCCCTAACTCATTGATTAATAATGTTAGAGTATCAATATCCGAGGCACTGATCGTGCGCTCTTTTTCAATTTTAAAACCGCTCACTAATAATACAATTTCACCCTTTTGCTGATTAGTATCGGCTTTAACCCAATCACATAAGGATTGAAGTTCATCGCAATGAATTGTTTCAAACGTTTTTGTTAATTCTCGTGCAATACACACCCGTCGAGTGGGCCCAAATACTTGCAGCATATTATCAAGACAAGCCACTAAGCGATGCGGTGACTCATAGAATATCGAGGTTGGTTGTAACTCTCGTACAGTTTCAAGCAACTCAGTCCGAGCCACTTGTTTAGCCGGCAAAAAGCCATAAAAAGTAAACCTATCGGATGGCAGGCCTACAACGGATAATGCTGCAATTAACGCTGAAGGTCCCGGTATTGGTATAACTCGGATTCCAGCGAGGACGGCTTGATGTACTAATATATAACCAGGATCACTAATTAATGGTGTTCCCGCATCAGAAATTAAAGCCACAGAATTACCCTGTTGAATAAATTCAATTAATTCTTGATGGGATTGTTTTTCATTATGGTCGTGTAATGCTTTACATTTTGTCTTAATACCGTAGTGGGACAATAATTTACGGCTGTGACGGGTGTCTTCTGCCGCAATCAGCTTTACTTTTGATAGTACATCAATTGCTCGATAGGTAATATCAGCTAAATTACCAATTGGCGTAGCGACAATATAGAGATATTCATTTTCACTTGACAACGTACTGCACCCTATTATTACCTAATATTATAAGAATAATGTTATCTTATTCGAGATTTGTCTCACTATATAATGACTAAACACGTTATCATAATCCGGATTATTGACAGAGTATGATGATATATAAAGAATATAATGAATATAAAACAAACATATAACACACTAAATAAAACTATTTTACTCCCATTTATTGCAATAGCAATTTTATTGCCTTCATGCAGTAGTACTCCAACAAGTGGCTCCAATGGTCACCAGGGACTGGTTGAAGCCGAACAGTTATTAATTGAAAAAGAATATGTACAAGCAGCCAAGGCATTTTCTTCGATTGCAAAGGAAGTAACATCGCCTCAATATGAAGAATTTATGTTACGTGCTAGCTCGTCACTTGCCAAAGGTGGACAAACTGCCCAAGCAAATCAAATTATAGATTCTCTAGAAATTAGTGATGCTAATCCTAAACTTCAATTTTATTTACAATTAGCAAAATCTCAGATAGCGATGCGCAAGCGGCAAGTCAATCTGGTTTTATCATTTTTAGATACACCACCAAATGATATTGAGTACCATTATATTGCCGATTTTTATTTACTCCGTGCCCGTGCATATTCAATGAACAGTAATCGTCTCTCCACTGCGACCGAACTCGTCAAAAGAGAACCCTATTTAACAACTGAAAAAGATATTAAAGCAAATCAACAAGCAATTTGGACGTCACTTTCGGCTTTGTCTGAACGCGCATTGCAGCAGCTACGTATTTCACCGCCGCCGGATGTATTGAGTGGCTGGATGCAACTAGTTGAAATTGCAAAAAAATATCAATTACAACCCAATTTATTAAAAGAAAAAATCCAGCAGTGGCGAAGCAGCTATCAAAACCACCCATTAACACCAAGCTTGATTGCCGGTTTATTAGAACGAAAAGTCGAAGATGTTGCTTACCCAAAACACATTGCATTGCTGTTACCACTAAATGGTAAGTTTTCAAAGGCAGCCGAAGCAATTCGTGATGGTTTTATGGCGGCCTATTACCAAAATAAATCAGCTACAGATTTAAAGATTCGGATATATGACTCCAGTAGCTACTCCGATAATATTTTTGAACTGTATCAAACAGCCCAAAATAATGGTGCTGAATTTATTGTTGGCCCATTAAACAAAAAATCCGTTAAATTATTTGCCGAACAAGAAACTTTGCCATTACCAACATTGGCCCTTAATTATATTCAATCAACTGAATCGTTACCAAAAAATCTGTACCAATTTGGATTATCTCCGGAAGAAGAGGCCATTCAAATTGCTGAACGAACCTGGCTTGATGGGTTTGTATCAGCCGCGGCATTAGTTCCATCGGGTCCTTGGGGTGAACGTGTGTTTCAAGCATTTAAACAACGCTGGGAACAATTAGGTGGTCGAATTACTGAGTATCAAACTTACAATGCCGCGGTAAATGATTATACTATTCCTATTCGTATGTTATTAAACATTGATGAGAGTAGAGAACGTTACCGCGCGATTAGAAAATTAGTTCGGCGACCCATTAAATTCACACCGCGACGCCGCCAAGATATTGATTTTATATTCCTTGGCGCATATCCGCGACAAGCTCGTCAAATTAGACCTCAGCTAAAATTTTTCCACGCCGCAAAGATGCCGATATATGCGACCTCACATATATTTACCGGTAATTTGAACCCTGAAATGGATCGCGATATGGATGGCATCATTTTCGGCGATATGCCATGGGTATTATCTGAAAACAGTACCAATAATAGTATTCGCTCAGATATTGATGAATATATCACGAACTCAGGCAAACAATTACAACGATTGTATGCACTCGGAATTGATGCATTTAATATTATTGCTGCCATCAATCCATTAAAAACCTATTCCTATGAACGTTATGATGGCGAAACCGGTAGCTTGAGTATTGATCAAAATAATCGGGTTAACCGACAACTTACTTGGGTTCGATTTAGAAGTGGCCAACCTACTTTATTAGATAATGATATAAGATAATGTCGCTAATATCAGCTAATCACACTAAAGAAGTTGGTAGTGTAACTGAAGAAATTGCCTACCAACATTTAAAAAAACAAGGATTAACACTAATCACCAAAAATTTCACTTCGCGAATGGGCGAAATTGATCTTATAATGAAAGATAATGATGCTATTGTCTTTATTGAAGTTCGTTATCGAAAAAACAGTAATTTTGGTTCACCAGAAGAAACTGTTACATTCAAAAAACAGAAAAAAATTAAAACCACGGCTTTATTATTTATTGCCAAAAATTCAATCTATAAAAATATCCAACCTCGATTTGACGTTATCGGTATGACTCCCACGACGAACAACAGCAATTCAATGTCAATAAATTGGATTAAAAATGCCTTCTAGGATAACAAAGAAAACTGCTTATTATTATGAATATTGAAAAAAACATCTCAACGCTTTTTGAAGACAGTATTAAGACCAAAAAAAATTCTATTGCCGCCTTAACCCCAAGCATTGCAATAGCTACAAGAATAATGGCTGATGCAATAAAAAATAATAATAAAATAATGAGTTGCGGAAATGGTGGATCAGCAGCAGATGCTCAACATTTTTCTGCTGAATTAATCTGTCGTTTTGAAATGGAACGTCCTGAACTGGCCGCTATAGCACTAACAACTGATACTTCAGCTATTACTGCAATATCAAATGATTATTCATTCGACAAAATATTTTCAAAACAAGTACTAGGTCTTGGCTTAAAAAATGATGTGCTGCTGGCAATATCCACCAGTGGACGTTCTAAAAATATTATTGAAGCGATAAAAGCTGCGCATCAAAAAAAAATGCGTGTTGTTGCTTTAACCGGCAAAGATGGTGGTGAAATTGCAACCATTTTAAACAGTAATGATATCGAGATTCGAGTTCCGTCAGATATTACAGCTAGAATTCAAGAAGTACACTTATTATCAATCCATTGTTTTTGTCATCAAATCGATCATATCTTATTTTCAAAATGATAAATTCTAATATGATTAATGATTTAATACAGCACTGTAAATATAATCTTCGCAATGACCAAATATTAACAGAAGAAAGTGATCGTTGGTCCTATGGTTATGATAACAGTCGCCGCCAAGCATTACCCGACCTAGTACTATTACCGGAATCCCATGATGACGTTAAATTTATCGTCACATCATGTAATCAATTTAAAATTCCATTAATTGCCCGTGGTCGTGGTACTGGTACAACAGGTGCCACCGTTCCAATTACCGGCGGTGTAATATTATCGACCGAACGAATGAATAATATTATAGAAGTCAATGCAGACAATCGTTATCTTATCAGCCAACCCGGCGTTACTAATCAAGCGGTTCAAAATAGCGCAACTGATATTGGTTTTTTTTGGCCACCAGATCCAACCAGTTCTGAATTTTGCACCATTGGAGGCAACCTGGCCTACAATTCAGCCGGACCACGAACAGTAAAATACGGTACACCACGAGAAAATGTCTTGGGTTTAAGAGCCGTTATTGGTACCGGAGAAGAAATTCGAACGGGTGTATTTACCACTAAAGGTGTTGTTGGATTAGATCTAACTCGTTTGATAATAGGTTCTGAAGGTACATTAGCAATCATCACTGAAGCAACATTAAAGCTCACACCAATCCAATCGCCGATACGAACATTTCAGGCATTTTACAAAACGATTGAAGATGCAACATCAGCCATTGTCACCATCATGTCACAGTCAATAACACCACGAGTGCTAGAATTTATTGATAAAAATGCCATCAATATGATTCGAGATTATTCTAATGTTGAATTACCGCATAACGCTGGTGCAATGTTAATGATCGAAATCGACGGCCCAGTGTCAGAACAACCAGATTGTATTAATGCATTTATTAATAGTGCAACCAATGAGGGTTTGCTGAATATTAAAACCGCAAATTCAAAAGCTGAAGCGGATGCTTTATGGGCACTACGAAAAGCATTATCGCCAGCATTACGAAAAATATCGCCCAAGAAAATAAACGAAGATGTGGTCGTTCCTATATCTAATTTACCTAAATTAATATCAGGACTTGAAAAATTATCAGAGAAACATGACATACCAATAGTTAATTTTGGACATGCAGGCAATGGTAATATTCATGTGAATTTATTGTATGATCCTGATAATGAACAACAGGCCAAACGTGTTCATCAATGTCTGGATGAAGTATTTAGTTTAGTCTTAGACTTAAAAGGTTCACTTTCAGGCGAACACGGTATAGGGCTTGAAAAAAGAGACTATATCGCACGAGAACTCGATCCAATATCGATACGCCTAATGCATCAAATAAAACAACAGTTTGATCCTAATGGAATATTAAATCCTGGCAAAATGTTACCTGATTTATAGTCCAGGTAAATTACAACAAAATTTTAAGGACTTCTAACCTTCCTTTGGAAGATTAGTTTTATGTTACTAGTTTTAAGCTTGGTTTTGGAGAAGGTTTTTTTAGTGAATCATCAGGTCCATCAGGCCCATCATTTTTTTCTTCGTTAAAAACCATTCCTTTGCCATTTTCTTTTGAATAAATAGCCATGCACGATGCTACTGGAATATAAATATTGGTTGGACTGCCACCAAACCGTGCATTAAATGAGATTGCATCATTGTCCATATTCAATTGCTGAACAGCACTATGAGATACATTTAATACAATTTTTCCATTATCCACATAGTCGAGTGGAACTTGAACATTTTCAAGTTCAGCATTCACCAGTAAATAAGGTGTTAAATTATTATCCGTTAACCATTCGTGAATGGCCCTAACAAGGTAAGGTCTACTTGAATTCATATTAAACCAATTTTATTAGCGCATATTTCTTTCAGTTTCACTCAAACTAGACTGAAAAGACTCGCGTGAAAACATTCTATCCGAATATTCTAAAATTGCTTTTGCTTGGGCAGGTAATATAATTCCCAATGAGGGTAAACGCCACAACAATGGCAGTAATGCACAGTCCATCAACGAAAACTCATTGCTCATAAAAAATTGCTCTTGTTCGAATAGTGGTGACACAATGGTCAAACTATCCCGTAAATCTTTTATTTTCTCAGGCGATGCATCATTAAGAACGCAATACCAATCTCGAAAAATTCGATGCCGCATCAATTTATTCTGACTGCGTTGAACTGGATCAACTTGCATTAAAGGTGGATGTGGGAAGCGTTCATCCAGATACTCCATTACAATTTGATGCTCAAATAAAATTAAGTCTCTATCGACCAATGTTGGCACTTCATTATAAGGATTAATATCTTTTAAATCCTCAGGCGTATCATTTTTATCAACTTCGATAGCGTTATAACTAATGCCTTTTTCAGCTAAAACAATACGAACCATATGACTATATGCACATGTAGAACTAGTATATAACGTTATAACCGAACTGCGATTGTCAACTTGAGCCATAATCACACCTTTTTATTCAATCTATGGAAACAAAAAAACGATCTAGAGTATAAGAACATCTAGATCGTTTTAAAACTATTCAGAAAATCCGACAATAAAATTAATGTACGTCTTTCCAGAACTCTTTTTTCAATGCATATGACACTATCAATAAAATAAACAAGTAAAATAATACCCATACACCTAATGATTGACGCTCAGTTTTAGCAGGCTCACCAATATAATCTAGAAAAGCCACCAAATTTTTAACATCATTATCATACTCAACTTTAGTTCTTGAACCTTTAGTAAGCTCTTTATAGCCCACAATTACTTTTTCTTTCGAACCATCGTGAGCTTCATGTTCTTCAAAAACAGCTTCTTTTGTACCTTCTAATTCCCATAACACATGCGGCATACCAACATCTTTAAACACGGCATTATTAACACCAAATGGGCGAGAATCGTCTACGTAAAAAGTTCTAAAGTAAGTATATAACCACTCAGGGCTTCTTGAACGTGCAATAACGGATAAATCTGGAGGCGTTGTACCAAACCAGTTTTTCGCATCACTTTTGCTCATTGCGGCATCCATCGTGTCACCAATTTTATCCGTGGCAAACATAAGATTTTTTTCAACAAGCTCAGTGCTCATATTTAAATCCACAGCCATTCGGTTATAACGCATGTAACCAGCTGAATGACAACTTAAACAGTAGTTAATAAAGATTTTAGCACCAGATTGAAGTGACTCTTTATTATTTAAATCGATATCAACCTTATCCAAATGTGCACCACCACTGGCATTAGCCAACATTGGGAATAAGCCAAAAACAGCAATAATTAATAATTTTTTCATTATGATGTCACCCTTTCTGGTACTGGTTTGGTTTTATCAATTGTTGTATACCAAGGCATTAATATGAAAAATGCAAAGTATATGACACTGAAACCACGCGCAAAGTTTGTATACAACGTTGTAGCTGGTTGTGTACCTAACCATCCCAACGAGACAAAACTAATAATAAACAACGTTAATGCAAGTTTATAAATTCCACCGCGGTAACGAATGGATTTTACAGGACTGCGATCTAACCATGGTAACAAGAACAACACGACAATCGCACCACCCATACCAACAACACCTAAGAACTTATCAGGAACCGCTCTTAAAATTGCGTAAAATGGAGTGAAGTACCATAACGGTACAATATGTTCTGGTGTCTTCAATGGATCAGCAGGGATAAAGTTATCTTTCTCAAGAAACCAGCCACCCATCTCAGGCGCAAAAAATACAACTAAAGAGAATAACATCAAAAATACCACCACACCCACAATATCTTTCACAGTGTAATAAGGGTGGAAAGGAATGCCGTCTAACGGAATGCCATTGGCATCTTTAGTCTTCTGAATAGCTACACGATCAGGATTATTGGAACTCACTGCATGAGGTGCAATAATATGTGCCACTACCAAACCAGCCACCCATCTCAGGC
>CAYQUC010000128.1:0-7710 GCA_964420605.1 uncultured Thioalkalispiraceae bacterium
AAATAGACACAAAACGATAACACGACAGTGGGGTATCTTCAGCGGGTTTTATGATAACGGGACAGCCGGTAGCTATGGCCGGTCCAACTTGGTGGATAATTAAATTCAATGGATGGTTAAATGCACTTACGGCAACCACGACACCAATCGGTTCTTTACGCGTAAAAGCCAGATGGCCTTGTGATGCGGCATTGATGCCCATTGGAATTTCTCGGCCACTGTCCGTGCGCATACAATCGATACAATTATGAATACCATCAATAGCGCGGGCTACTTCAACGCGTGAATCGATTAATGGTTTGCCACCTTCACGCGCTGCTTCGAGTGCTAAGTGCTCAGCTTGCTCTGACATTATCTGCGCTGTTTTTTGTAAAATGGCGATTCGTGTTGGGACACTGAGCCAGTTTTTTTTATCTTTAAATAGTGCATCTGCTGTTTGTAATGCGGTTTCAACTGCAGCACCATCGGCGGTATCCATAGTCGCTATAACACTATCATCATAGGGTGCTGTGACAGTGTGAGTTCTGGCTGAAGTTGTTACTCCGGCAATCATTAATGCATAATGTGTGGTCATTATTTTGTCCTTAAAAATGTGAAACTATTCGGAAAATAAAAAAGTATTTATATAAGAGCAAAGTGCTTCATTACAATTAAATTGGACAAGCAATTTCACCAAGTCGTTCAGTTAAAATCATATTTTCACGGTAATCAATTGGTATCACAATTAAACTTGGTCCCGATTCTTTGAAAGCAGTTTCTAAGGTTGCTACCAGTTCTTTGCTCTTATTGACATAATGTCCGTTCCAGTCAAATGCACTAGCCAGTTTCATCCAGTCGGGATTGTTAAATGACAAGTCGGTGTGTTTTCCAAATTCATTGGTTTGTTTCCAGGCGATTAAGCCATACATATGATCTTCCCAAATCATCACAACTAAATTAAGGTTTAAGCGTTTAGCGGTTTCCATTTCTTGCACATTCATTAAAAATCCGGCATCGCCACATATTGCTAAAATATTTCTATCGGGGTATACCATGCTGGCTGAAATTGCGCCGGGTAACGCAAAACCCATGGAACAAAAACCGTTAGGGATTAGGCAAGTATTAGGGACATTGCATTGGTAATGACGTGCTATCCACATTTTATGTGCGCCCACATCCGATAATAAAATATCGTGTGCCCCCATCACTTGCCGTACATCCCACAATACTTTTTGAGGACGGATAGCGTCGGTGGTGTCATCGTCCTTGTGTTTTGCTAATTCGATTTGCATATCACGGCGGGTTGCGGCTTGTTGTTTTAAGTCGAACTTAAGCCCGCCCATTTTGTCAACGCGCTCGGTTAACATCCACAATGAATGGGCCAGATCGCCGACAATTTCTGTCTCCGGATGATAATTTTCATCAATTTCAGTTGGCAGAAAATCAACATGGATAATTTTTTTATCTTTGTTTTTATTCCACAAATACGGATGGTATTCCACCATGTCATAACCAAGGGTGATAACCAGATCAGCCGAGTCCAAGGCACAAGCAACCACATCTTTTGCTTGTAGACCGATTGTATACAAACAATAATCGGCATCCATATCGACACAGCCTTTTGCCATAAAAGTACTGATTACGCCAATACCGGTTTTTTGGCAAAAAATACGCAATTGTTTACTGGCGCGTTTACGGATACAACCATTGCCAGCAATAATAATGGGGCGTTTTGCGTTCATAATTTGAGCAAATGCTTGATCAATAATTTTATCACCCGCAACCGGCCGTCGAAAGCGCAGTGGTTTTAATGGTACGGCATCGGTTTCTAATTTTGCAATATCTTCGGGTAGTTCAATATGGCAGGCACCGGGTTTTTCGGTTCTAGCTAGGCGAATTGCCTTACGTACCATTTCAGGAATAGTGTGCGGGTGTAATACTGTATGCGCCCATTTAGTGACTGGCTCAAACATGGCAACCACGTCCATTACCTGGTGTGATTCTTTGTGTAAGCGTGTTGATGCGCCTTGCCCTGTTAACACCAACATTGGCGAACGATCCATATTGGAATCTGCAACGCCCGTAATTAAATTGGTTGCGCCGGGGCCTAAAGTGCCAAGACAGCCGGCAGGATTACCGGTTAAGCGACCATAAATTTCTGCCATAAAAGCAGCACCTTGCTCGTGCCGTGTGAGAATAAATTTAATTTTGTCACTCTTTTCAAGTGACATCATGAAATCGGCATTTTCTTCGCCAGGTACACCGAAAATATATTCTATATTCTCAGCTTCTAGACATTTAACAAATAGATCTGATGCTTTCATGTGAACTGGCTCCTTATTACTTATTATTTTTGTTGCTATACATAAATATAGATAGGTTTTGAATAGATTACATCCGTGATCGGAAAGTATATCTTAATATTTTCTATTCTGTGCCGATAGGGTTCATAACAATTTATGATTTAAAATGTGTATTTCGCACCTAAATAATAACGTGCATTTATAATCTAGTCTATTTATTTAAAGGTATAGTATATGTCAATAACAGTAACTGAAGTCGATGGAACTGTAAAAATACAACCCGATCAAAAATTTACTTTTGATTGTCACCGAGAAATGCGCGCAGCATATGAAGGGCGCTCGCCATCGACGAAATACATACTGGATTTTTCTCGAACAGATTACATTGATAGTTCGGCCTTGGGTATGTTACTTTTATTGCGCGAAGCTGGTGGTGGTGATGCCAATAAAATCCAATTTATTAATTGTAAGTCGTCTGTAGAAAAAGTATTTTCAGTGGCAAATTTTGGGTTGATGTTTGATATAAAATGATTTTTTTTATATTTTTATCTCAATTAGTGCGCCGCCTAAATCGCTGTTTTTAATAAATACTTCGCCACCATAAATTAAAACAATTTCATGTACTACGGCTAGGCCTATCCCTTGGCCCGATATAGTCGGATCGGCGCGTTGCCCGCGTTGTAGCACACGTTGTTTTATTTCATCCGACATGCCTGGACCATCGTCGTGTAATTTTATTATGAAGCTATTTTTATTATTTTCTTGTGCTGCGATTATCTCGAGTTTAACGTTAGCGTTAGCCCACTTAAATGCATTATCAATAGTGTTACCCAATATCTCGTACAGATCACCTTCATCACCTAAAAAGCGAACTTCATCGTCAATTATTATTTCGGTAGTAATGGCCTTTTCGGTATAGACCTTATTCATGGAGTTTATGATTTTTATTGCGATGGGCTTAATTAAAATAGCGGTATTAAGCGATGCTTTTCCGGCTGTTGCTGCGCGTTTAAGTTGGTAGTCAACAATTTGTGTCATGCGTTGTACTTGTTCTTCAGCTAATTTTGAAAAAGCATCGTTTCTTTTATTGTCATCAGCTTGCACGGCATTTTGTAATACGGCCAAAGGGGTTTTTATACTGTGGGCTAAATTACCCAGAGCATCCCGATAACGCGTTATATGGTTTCGCGTTGAGTTTATTAAGGCATTTAAATTGTCGGTTAAACCTTGTAATTCTTTGGGATAATGACCACTGAGATTTTCAGCGGTACCGGCTTCAATTTTTTCAAGATCGATGGCTACCTGACGCAGTGGTTTTAGACCCCAACGCAAGATCATACCTTGTGTTATCAACAGTAAAATTGTTGCGCCGCCAAGCCAAGTGAACAGACTGTTACGAAATTTATTAATTTGAGGATTAAAGCCGCCAAGTTCTTCACCAATGCGTAATATATAGGGCGGGGTTGTGCCATTGCCATAATCAAACTGTACCCCACGGCTAATCACGTAATATTTAAAACCATGCTTGGTGATGACTGTTTCAAACACTTCTTCGCCAACTTCAGGGAACTGTACAAAATTAAATTTTAGGCCGGTAGCCGATAGCGAATGCCAATGATCACTACCATCAATTTGACTATACTGTGCAAAGATACCCGATGTGACTAATGACATTCTGCTATCGGGTAATTCGCCGGGGATTGTAATCTTATTATTGTTGGGTTCGAGTACCCCGAGAAGATTGTATATTTGATCTTGCAATCGATCTTCTAAGGCCGAACGCGCACTGTCTTGAAAAGCGCGGTCGAGTACTAAGCCGGTAAGACCGAGAAATGCAACTAAAATTAATGTTGCAGCTAATAGGATTCGAGCATGTAACGAGAGAGTCATGCGTTTTCAGGTGTCGCCTTTATATCATGATGGCTGAGTGTAAAGCGATAACCTCGACCGCGTAATGTTTCAATGGGGGTATAGCTATTATCCGGATCCAATTTTCGGCGCAGCCGCCCAACAAAAACTTCGATAACATTACTGTCTCGATCAAAATCTTGATCATAGATATGTTCAGTTAACTCTGTTTTAGACACGACCTTACCAGGATTCATCACAAAGTATTCCAGCACTTTATATTCATATGCCGTTAGCTCTTGTAATTGCTCATTAACGTGCACTGTTTGTGCCGTGGTATCAACGGTAATTGGACCGCATTGTATTATCGCTTGGCTAATGCCCGATGCTCGGCGAATTAATGCACGTACCCGAGCTATCAATTCTTCTTGATGAAATGGCTTAACCAGGTAATCATCAGCACCAGACTCCAGCCCCTCTACTTTTTGTTGCCAGCGATCTCGTGCTGTTAAAATTAACACTGGAAATGTAATGCCGTCTTTACGCCATTGCTCAATAACTTCGATGCCGGTAAGCAGTGGTAAACCAATATCAACAATAGCCAGATCAAATGGATATTCGTTGCCCATGTATAAGGCTTTTTTACCGTCTAAAGCGGTATCAACTGCAAAGCCTTCTTTTTGTAATTGGGTTTTTAATTGTTCACATAAAGTGACTTCATCTTCAACTATCAGTATTCGCATAATGTTATTTCGTTATCGGTTTATAAAAAACTTTTACGTGGCCATTGGGCATGAGAACTTTAATGCGGTGTTGTTGTAAATCTTCAACTGTTACCGTATCGGCAGAAATAATTTTTCCTTTGGTCGCATTTCGAACTTCTTGTACCGCATTGTCAATACTACTATTTTGTTGTGCAAGGCTGTTTGTGGTGGTAAATAGTGAATAACTCGCCACGATTATCATCACACTGGTTAATACAAAGCGCGTGTACTTTTTATTGCCGCTATATTTTTGAATCATGTTAAAAACACTCATTTTATGGTAATTCATGTATTGCAGACTGATTATGAGGGATTGTAGCAAATTTAGCATTACTACAAATAGTCATGTTTCAAGGTAATAGTAGATTACGGCTAATAGTTATCTCAATTGGTTAATTGTAATACTGTTATCAAAATCCAATGCCATTGCCTATAATTGCTCCTGATACAACCCCCAATACCGTGGCAGCATCATCGCCCCCCGAAATATCATTTGCAATGGCTCCGCCTATAACGCCACCAAGAACAGTCGGAATAACGTTATTGTGGCTATTGACCGTGGTGCGGTAATTTGACGAATAATGCCTTCTTTTTCTATAGTTAGTGGTTTTGTGGTGTTGTCGACGAATTGTAACCGGATGTTCATTGTGGTTTTGGCGTGCATGAACATTGACACGATTTTTGTGTGGCACGTAATGACGTTTTTGATGACGTTTTTGATGACGTTTTTGATGACGTTTATACCGTTGATGAGTCTTGTTGTATTGTCGCTGATGAGGTGCGCGCTGACGAACCTGCGGTGAATACCTATCGTGTTGATATTCAGGTTCACGGGTATAGCTTGAATCTGCATAAGACAGATTAATCGTTAGCATGATTACGATACTCAGTGATATAAAACTCAGTAGTAATCTTGATAATTTGAATGTTACAATTTTATTGATAGTAGTCAAAATACAGTCCTCATTTTATTAAGCTAATTGCTATAACGGATTATGTTGTTTTAAAAGTAATACCGCGTGCTTAGTGTAACAATAGTCGGTTGCGTCTGAATCTAAGCTGAATGTTCAAATAGTCCCAAAAATGACGGTAAGTCTGAATTAACTAGTTGATTTTTTGAATTAAAGAAGTCTATTTAACAGGCCGATATTATAACAGTCAGTTAATAGTGTTTGTTTGATAGTAACCCCCAATAATTGATAAGAGAATATTTCAGAATAGTCAATGGCTACAACTAAATCTAATGTTAATTCTTTTTTGTACAGTAAATCATTTATTGTTGTGGCGGTTGTTTTTTCAATTTTAGTCACAGTTTTTGTGTATTTTAAATTACGTGATGAAGAGCTACGAAGTTATAACCTAAGACTGGATAAAACCATTAATGTCTATTCTTCGGTATTCTCGCTAAAAATTTTATCGTACCTCCAAGAATTAAATGACATTAAACGATTTTACAATAGTACGGAACAAGTCGGTTATGATAATTTTGTTTCATTTGTAGCACCACTTTTTAAAGATAAAATAGAAATTCAAGCTTTAGAATGGATTCCTAAAATATCTCATGAAAAATTAACGATGCATGAGGCAGTATCTCAGACTATTAAAAAAAATTATTTTGTATGGCAGCAAGATTCAAATAAAAATAAAATAAAATCTCTGGAGCAGGAATTTTATTATCCCGTATTGTATGTTTATCCTCTTGCTGGTAATGATAAAGCGATAGGGTTTAATCTGAATTCAAATGCCATTCGAAGACAAGCATTAAATACTGCACGTGATAGTGGTCAATCAGTAGCAACTGAAAGTCTTCGTTTAATTCAACATTCTGCTGTTTATAATAGTGCTTCTGAATTCTTAATTTTTACACCATATTACCGGTTTGAAAATAAACCTGTAACAGCAGAGCAAGTTGCACAGTGGACTGTGGCACAACGACGAGACTATTTAACGGGTTTTATTTTAGGTGTTTTTGAAGTGTCAGTTATGTTTGAGTCGGCGATACAATATTTACCATCAAGTGGCTTTGATATTTTAGTTGTTGATGTTACAGACCCGGATGAGTATGAGTTGTTATACACTCATCGCTCGCGATTAAGTACAGCGCAGGACGGTGAGTATACGCGTATTTTTCATGGTGATAATTTAATTAAACGTGAATTTAGGATAGCTGGTAGAGAATGGTTTTTAATTTTTTATCCGACGGTACATTATTTTAATGAGTTTAAACACAATAATGCCATAATATTGCTTGGTGTTGGGCTGCTCATGAGTATTCTCTTGTTGGTTTACTTATTAACACTACGTTATCGAATGTTGTTAATCAATAGTCAAAATGAAAAATACAATCATCAGTTATTAAATAGTGAAATTAAACAACGAGCCGTTATAGAAACAATTGCCGATGCGTTGATTGTGATTAACAATAAAGGCGTTGTTGAATCTTTTAATCCTGCCGCTGTTAAGTTATTTGGTTATGAGGTTGATGAAATTGTCGGTGAAAATGTTAAAATGTTAATGCCGGACGAGCTAGGACAGCAGCATGATAGTTATTTATTAAACTTTGTTAAGACGGGACAAAAAAATATCATTGGCGTTGAACGAGAGGTGATGGGGCAAAATAAAAACGGTACGACCTTTCCTTTGGTACTGTCTGTTAAAGAAATGGTGCTGCAAGGGGAATTAAAATTTACCGGAGTGATGCGTGATATCAGTGAACAAAAAAACTTTGAAAGTCAATTAATTTTAGCAAAGGAATTAGCTGAAGCAGGGATGAAAACCAAACATGACTTTTTGGCCACCATGAGTCATGAAATTAG
>CAYQUC010000129.1:0-7706 GCA_964420605.1 uncultured Thioalkalispiraceae bacterium
AGCAGTTAAAACAGGAAAAAATAATATAACAAGATGCATCTGAAATTTAATAACAAACTACAAGGGTTTCTTTGGGCTATTTATTTTTTATTGCTCATTTAACACCTTACTGTGATTTCTCAATCAATCCCCATTCAAGTGCTTGAGCTTGATCATTAAAGATAGCCATAGCAGTGTTCATTCGTTTAAAGCCAATTTTTTTATAAAATGCTTCTTTTCCGAGTACAGAATATAAAATTATCTTTTTGTGGTTTTTTGATAGCTGAACGAGTTTTTTGATTATTTTCTTTCCTAAGCCAACACCTTGATAATTTGGTAATACTGCGACATCACAAATGTACGAACAGTCTACACCATCGGCCAAAGCTCTGCCCACACCAATCAATTTTGTATACTCAAAAATAAAACACTTATACAGACTATTGCTGAAGGCTTGTCTTAAATCGTCTGGTTTTTTGTCGCCCAGTGGAGCAGCTTTATACAAAGCAGATAATTCAATCCAGTCAATAGAATCTTGTGAGTAGCGCCATTCTGTTTTCAATTTAGTATCTTGTTGTTTATTGTATAATAAATTATCTAACTAATCTGAGTTTAAATGCTTCATCATTTCTCGGTTGTTTTTTGTAAATGAATATTAATCCAAAAAAATACAATAAAGCTATTATATTAATACCGTATGAATTAAGTGTTGATTCAGTATTAAAAAATAAATTTCCATTACTACCAATGCGCCAATACTGAGTAAGTTCAGTCTCTTTGCTAATTAATACATGGTACGCAATAGCAGTGTTAAACTCATAGGTTACTGGCTTAGATAGTGTAACTGGTATCTGTATTGCAAATAACAGTGCTAGCGTTTTTAACGACCAGTTTTTATTTTTATTTCGATATTTTTTTGATTTTATGCCAATGATTAATGAAGTAACATAGAGAGTAATTACAAAAAGAAGTGTTGGAAAAAATCGACCATTATTTAATGATGCGCTAAATGATTCTTGATATTTTACAATACCTAAACCTGAACCAATAATAAGCGTGGCAATCGCGCTGAAAATAAAATATTTTTTTATCGACTTCATAGTTAATGGCGAAAACTAATCGACTTGTATTATGTCGATGGCGACTTTAGATACGAGTTTATTTTTTTATTAAAACTAGTATAAACTGATGAGATACAAAATATGTGGTGTAATAGTGATTATTAGCCAAAGTATGGGTTTTATTGGAAATTTTTCATTAAGATTAACAAGCTCACCCTTATCATTAATCTCTGGTGTGCCTGGTAAATCATCAACTAAACTGGAAATTGTCGGGTTATTAGGATTATAAAATATTCGTTCAAAATCATCATCTTCGAGGTGCTTTGTTTGGTGAGATTTAATGATCTTGTTATATTTTTTATTGTCCGCGGCCTGAAACTCAAAAGTGAGTTCATAAACTCTTTGTTCATTAACGGAGGTATTTGTCGCTTTTTTCTGAAGTAATTTAGCTTGCGCTAATTTGCCTATTTTTAACAGCTTGTAGTCTGTTAAACCGCGTTTAATACCAAAATAAACCATAGCTAAGCCAATGAGAGGTAAAAAATAACTTATTAGCAGCCAACTACTGAATTCTGCCGATCGAAAGCCAGGTATTCGCCCATACTGCGGTGCATCAATGGGGTACTCGACTGTTATATTTTGGTTGTTTTGCAGAGAAGCACCAGTAGAAAATGCTTCACGAATATATTTGTATCCATCGTCATCGCGGTACTCATAAGCATACAGCCAGACACTTTGTTCGTTGATCTCCATGTTAGTTTCGTCTACTTCAATTATAACGCCAGTGGTTAGTTTAATTTCACCCGTGAAATGCAGAAAGTTAGTATCGGCATGGCCGCCAAAACCCCATGCAAAAGCCATTAAAAATGCAAATGTAAACCAACCTGCGGTCGTTAATGTGCGACCTAAGATTATAGTGATAGCCGTATTTCTAGGAACGTTCCGATTGATTGAAGTCATAATACACCGTGTCGTTAAAAGCTCGATCTTCTTAGATTGACCTTATTTATCAGAATGATTATAGACTTGCCAAGTTCAATAATAAACATCGCAGCACATTTAATTATAAAATATTTTTGATTAAGTATTTTTAAATTGAATCAATTCAACAGGAGCACCATTATGTTTTATCATAGCAACTTTTATCCCATCTGATGGGAAGCTAGGCTCGCCTATTAATTCTTTACCGATAATGGCTTGTTCAATATCCTCTACTTCAAAAGCGATATGAGGTACTTTTTGGATCAACTTGTCAATTATCGAATCTTCGTTAAACCGCATCCATTCGATGCCATAAGGGCTTAAATCAAATCCAGTCACATACATACCAAGGTGTGGAATATAACGCTCACCTGGCAATTTTTCAGTAGTTGGAATTCCCATATGATGGTATTTCCAACCCCACTCATTAATTACTACAGGTGGATCATTCTCATTACGTCTTATCACATTGTAATCTCCTACAGTATTGCGTACCTAAATATAGCACAGTCTGCGTTAGTATTGTTTATTCGCATACCAATCAAAAAATATGACAAAGTCTTCTTGAATAGCAAAGCTCACTCTTTGTGACTTTATTTAGATAAATTAAATTTCTTACTGTTGCTATCTTGTTTGCATATAACTTTAATTTAAAAATATTATTGTAGAGTATCGTTTTACCTAAGTAATTGCGTTAAAAAATCAAACTGCAGTGCAAATAAACCGACTATAACTAAAAACCAAACTATAGAGCCTAATATTAAAAAAATAATATTGTAGAGGGAAAACGTACTATTTATTTTGCCTTGAATATCGCCATTGATGTGGTTAATGACATTTTGAACCTTATAAAGGATATATGCTACTACAAAGAGTATTAGCAGACTAATATAATCCATGACACTCACTTCTTCATTTCTGCCAGAAATTGTATCCGAAAAATTAGATATTATAATGAGCGACACAAATAACGTTGCAAGAAAACTGGCACTCCATTTTATAGTGATACTTTGTTTAATAGACTGATTTTCAATTCTATAAAATAATTTATGAGTGAAAAATATATAGAATATTGCTCGAAGTACCGGAGAAATGTTTTCATGGTGTCTTTGTTTTTGTAATTTCCAGTTTTTATAAAACCAATATACAGAGTAAAGACCAAACGTAGCAATAAATAGCATTAATAATTTTAGTTGAGAGGTTGGAAAAAATAAATAATCAGTAGTATTGCTGGATTCTATATTAAGTTCTGCTTGAGGTGAGGTATAAATATT
Organism: uncultured Thioalkalispiraceae bacterium; assembly: GCA_964420605.1. Classification (GTDB taxonomy): domain Bacteria; phylum Pseudomonadota; class Gammaproteobacteria; order UBA6429; family Thiohalophilaceae; genus CAYQUC01. The sequence continues at coordinate 3,296 of CAYQUC010000129.1, forward strand.
ATTATCCGTCATGAGTGCTTCCTGCTTTATTATAATTGTTGTTTCTTTAAAGGGAATTAATTTTTTAGCATTATTATATTTTTTGTAAAGTGAATGGTTTTAATATACGAATATAATTTTACATTAATTTTTTGTAAAATAAAATCGCTTTTAATTAAATTTTGAGAGCGCAGCTCTCCATTTAATTCTTTTCCTTTTTCATTAGCCCAAGTTAACATTTCTTCAGTATCTACTAAAATTTTTTTAATATTTACCCCCTTCGATTTTAGCTCATTTAATTATTTTTCAGCTCCTTTTTTCCACTCAGTAAAACTATCTTCGATATTTTCTTTATCGATAACTATTTCTTTAAGGCGTGCTCATTGTTCCTCTTTGTACCAACAAACAGCAATTTGTAACTCATCATTTTTCATAACTTAATCTCCTTGTTATGTTCAGTATCTATAGTTAATAAAAGCAAGGCCACCGTGTGAAATTGACATCATTCAAAATAAAGCACCTTTTAAATTAATTTTATCTTCGGTAGAATATTTGTGACAAATAAAAGCGTTAAATAAATTGAACTAAAGAAATAAAATTATTACGAAATATGACTTCTTTTTTTTCATTTTCTAATTAAATGTTATATGCACCATACGTAGCTATTGCTGTAGTAGTTACCCAGCATTCCTGCAACATCAACTCCCGCATATATTAACCATGAATATATTATATCTAGCAACGATAAATCCATAGAGTTAAAATTATTATTTTGTCTTGTGAAATACCTAAAGATTTTGTATTTTGATCTAAAATTATCCCAATACATGTATTTTTAGGATGTATATAGGAGATAGATCCAATGAATAACCTTCAATTGAAACTATCTAACTAATTACAACTAAACAGCTTATTGAAATAAATTTATTAATGTTGATTTAATTGTTAATCTAACACTAAATTAACAGATTCATTTTTCATTGACCATTTTTAGTCGATGAAAAATGAATCCTGGCTGCATTTTTTATTAGGACATAATGTTTATCGATTCAATAAACTCTATTGGCACATCGAAATTTTTTCGGCCAACAATGGCAAAATAATAAAGCGGTTCACCCTCAATAGACAACCTATGTCGATATCGCTCAATATGATAAATATCAAGATATTCCGAAAAAATTAATTCTCTAATCATCTTTGAAAAACCGGAATCATCAGTATTATCAAAAAATGATTCTTTTATATTAAATGCAACCCATCCTTCTGCATTGATGATATTAAATGCCTCTATAAATGCTTTTGTTGGAATATCTCCAAAACCTAAAGCTGCGACAGTAACCATGCAATCACATTGCCATGAGGCAATATCATCTTTCTTTTTTTCACTTAGTTGGGTAAAATCTTCTATGTAATAAGCATCATACAAACCAGGTCTGTCTCGAATGGTAGCGTCATATGCTTCAGGAATAATATCCACTCCTATCAAGCGAGACAATCCATGTTTTTTTAACTCCTCGCCCATCATGCCGTTACCAGCGCCCAAATCTAACACGCGTAGTTCTGAAAAACTATCTTGAGATTGCTTTACTGCTGATTCAAGAATGGTTGCTACTTTTGAAGGCGATGTGCATTTTAAACGATCATAAAATACCTGTTCATACAGCCCTTGTACTTGGTAAATTTCAGCGTAGTCATGAAACCTAATTTTACGTTGTCCTCCAGATCCTTGAAGGTAGAAATAAGCTTCATCTTGATTTAGATTGGATGATTCCGGTTTTGGAAATTGTATTCTGTGTCTTTTTTGCATGGTACTCCTATTTTATTTTTATGATAATTGGTCTAACACCTACATCAGTTGTTTCCTGAAACGCCGTATTCGGGAAACAACTGGATTTTTTGATACTCATTGAACGTGTATAATAACACCCATCCTTACTGTTGCGGTATCGATTTACATGTCAGATTACTTTATGTTTGTATTGTAGAACAAGGAGGTAACACACTGGTTTATAAAGAAATATCAGTAGATTCTAATAAACTAAAGTTATTAATGGAACTCTATATTGGCAATATCGTGGTTGGAATGGAATGTGTGCAATGCTGGTATAGGTGAAGCATGGCCAGAGGCTAGCGAATAATATTTAATATCAGCATTGATGAGCTTCTGCAGCATGGGAAAACAGCCTGTACTGATGTGATAATTTTAAAGCCCATATCGTTAATACCACATGTCAGAGCAATTTACCGGCCTGCAAAAAAAGGAATACGTCTGCTGGACCGGCTAGTTATAATATTGCATCAATGCTTCCGGAGAACCATACCAACTGATGGTTTCATTCCAAACTTCGAATAGAATTCTTGTTTATCTGTATTACACATTAGGTCAACTGCGGGCACATCCTTTTAGCATATCTATAGTAATGTTCTGAACAAAATTTGTGTATTAAATCACATCCATCCTTAATCTAACGTATAACTTCAAGCAAAGTTACTGAGAAATAGGTGATTTTTTTGTTATACAATAATTACTTAAGACCAATTTGCTGTATTTCTTCCATGCCATTAGGGCCTAATTCACCGGGATGACATACAGTAGTTCCCCAAAAAGTGATATCTTTTTGCATTGATTGTGCTGATAATATAGCGCTTAATATACTTTTTCCATATGTTGTATCAGTATCTATTGACCAAAATTGATTAGTTTGGTCTATACAAGCAGGTGGATTATTATAAATTCCTGATAATTTAATATGCGTATTGTGAGAACTTATTTGTTTACTAGTGACTCTAATTTCTAATACTTTACCCGTTTGTTCTCTGGCATATACATTTAAAGGTGTAAGTAATGTTATAAATAATAATATAAGCTTTTTCTTTTTCATAATAATTTCTTTTTTATTTTAGACGTTCCATTATAACTAATTTTTATCCGATATTTTGTAGGTGATGAAAATATTGTATGGTTATTTAACTCAATACTTTCAGCATTTTGGATCTTATAAAGATTCCGCCTCACTGTAGGTTGAGCAAAAAATCTACGAATACTGCAATGCCTGATTAGGATTATTCCACGTTTTTGATTTACAAATTCATTTACTCTTTGATAGGGAACATGTATTGCGCGGCTAATTCGTCTTGAGATATTTACATAGGATATAATAATTTTTCTACAAACATTTCACCAAGATGAGCTGGTACTCTATCCTACTTTCACATAACTGTGAATTATATTCTTGATTTATGCATTACAATTTATTGATTCGATTAAATTAGTATCTATATATCCTTTAGCAGGATTATGATCTAAGTGTAGTAGAAAAGTTATCATACTATTTAATACTTCTGAAGTATTAGGTTTTGTTAATGGCTTTATTTTTTAGTTAGAAATAATTTACTTATGCCTGTTGACACGAGATCGGCTCATATGTGTTATGCTTTTTTATTATGCACATTGCAAAATAAGCCACGTATTATCAAATGAGTTAACTTTTGATAAATCTTGTTGTACCCAAAAATACAACATTCCTACATCTCCCCACATTACTCCCAAATAATCATCAGAATCAAATTGAAATAATAGCCTCCAATCATTTGGTTTAGATAAGAAAGCTTTAGCTTCTTTAGTTTGATAGGCTTTCCCATCACCCATATATGTTCCAGTTGAAGCCAATTGAGCCTCTAGTTCCATGTAATTTTCCTGAACTGGAGAGGGAAACCCACCTACTTGATGCATAGGTAAACCACTATGTCCAAACTCTTGAAAGTGCTCATCTAGCTCAAAATATAAATCAAGCTCTTCATCAGTGAGATTTAAATTTCTAATATTTTCATCATCATAATCAGGTAGTATTTCTACCTTACGTTCCTCGATATAGGACTCTTTGATAATACCTTCTTCTGATAATTCTTTAGGAAAATTTATTTTCACACTTGGATTTTCCTGAAAAATAACTTTCCATTTATTTCTATCTTTTGGGTCAAAGCCCCAAGGCATTTCCTCTATATCATAAAAGAATAATACAGAACCAGAATTACCTAGCCATTCATACTTAACCTGTTCAGAAATCTTCTTTAAGTCAAATTGAGCTAAAAAAGACATTGGTCTACCATTAGATTCTGGCCAAATAAAATCTTGCCCATCAACAACGGGACTACCTCCAAATTTTGACTTTGTTTTATCATCAGTTTTTACGAGATGAACTGCTGGTTGAGTGAAATTTGAGACTTTAACCTTTAATTTTTCTTTAAGCTCATTCCATTCATTTTTCTGCATCTCCTTTTCTGCTTTAGTTTTTATACCAAATAAACTTTTTAAGCATTTCATTCTCAGTAATCCATCAATAGTCATATTTTTTTAGCATAACGCTGAGTTCAGCTGACCGAAAAGTTTCGTGGCTTTTGTGGCATTATAGCGAAGCGCCACAAAAGGTGC
>CAYQUC010000130.1:0-7661 GCA_964420605.1 uncultured Thioalkalispiraceae bacterium
GGTTTAGCAAAGTTACGACCAGTATTTGATCGTCATTTTGGAAAAGTAACAGCAGGTAATAGCGCCCAGATAACCGATGGTGCGTCAATGTTAATTTTAGCGAGTGAACAAGCTGTAAAAAAATATGACTTACCTATTATGGGCAAGTTACTCGATACAGAGTGGGCTGGATTAGAGCCTGCACAGATGGGTTTAGGGCCAGTACATGCTATAACCCCATTACTTAAAAGAAATAAATTAGAAATTGCAGATATTGATTATTGGGAAATAAATGAAGCATTTGCAGCACAAGTTCTAGCTAATATAGAAGCTTGGAAAGATGAAGAATACTGTAAAACCGAACTAGGATTAAAATCTGCTTTCGGTGAACTTGACATTGATAAATTAAATATTGATGGCGGTGGTGTCAGTTTGGGACATCCGGTAGGTGCATCGGGTGCAAGAATAGTATTACATTTATTTAATGTATTAAAAAGAATGAACTCTAAACAAGGAATTGCAAGCCTCTGTATTGGTGGTGGCCAAGGTGGTGCAATATTAATTGAAAGAGTTGAGGAAATTTAATTTATGAGCGCAGAAAAATATAAAAATTGGAAAGTCCATCGTGATGATGATGGTGTTCAGTGGTTGGAAATCAATAAAGAAAACGCTGCAGTAAACGTGTTATCAAAAGATGTATTGCTTGAACTTGAGCAAGAACTTAATTTTATAAAAGAGAATTTGCCTCGTGGTGTTATATTTATGTCAGGAAAAGAATCCGGTTTTTTTGCTGGTGCAGACATAAATGAATTTACTGAATTTGAAACTGAACAAGATGCGCTAATAGCCATTCAACGTGGTCATAAAATAATGAATATGATCGAAGATTTGAAGTGCACGACTGTAGCGCTTATTCACGGTCATTGCTTGGGTGGTGGATTAGAGCTTGCATTAGCCTGTGATTACAGAATAGCTGATGATGATCCTAAAACTCGTTTAGGTCTACCCGAAGTATTACTTGGGATACATCCAGGATTTGGCGGTAGTTTACGAATGATTCGAGCTGCAGGTCCAATGTCTGGCATGACTGCCATGTTGACGGGGAAAAGCTACATTTCTAAAGTAGCTCGCAAGATGGGGTTTATCGATTATGCTGTCCCTCAACGTCATTTCATTAACGCTGCGAAGAGTGTTGTATTGAAACCTAAAAAAATTCATTCAACTTCTAGGCTGAATGCGCTACTTAATTTTAAATATATTCGACCATTTGTCGCAAAACTATTAGTTAGAAATGTTTCAAAAAAAGCCAATAGAACTCATTACCCTGCCCCATACGCATTAATTAATTTATGGTTGAATTATTATGATGAACCAAAAAAAATGTTAGAGGAAGAGGCTAAATCAATATCAAAATTACTTGTTGGTAAAACTGCACAAAATCTTGTTCGTGTTTTTAAATTAAAAGAACAATTAAAAAACTTTGGCACAAATGTCGACTTTAACCCAAAACACATTCACGTCATTGGTGGCGGTATTATGGGCGGAGATATTGCTATTTGGTGTGCTTTAAAAGGTTTTAACGTTACTATCCAAGATCAAAATCATGAAACACTTGCGCGTGTGATACAAAGAGCATATAAACTGTATAAAAAACGCCTTAAAAATCCTAGGTTAATTCAACATGCTTTAGACCGCCTTATTCCTGATTACCGCGGTATCGGTATTCCGCAAGCTGATATTATTATCGAAGCTATTTTTGAAGATATTGACGCAAAACAAAGTTTATATAAAGAAATAGAACCTAAATTAAAAGAAGGTGCAATATTAGCCACTAATACTTCAAGCATTCCTATTGAAAAATTAAGTACGGTATTAAGTGCTCCAGACAAATTAGTTGGATTACATTTTTTTAATCCAGTGGCAATGATGCCATTAGTTGAAATTGTAAAAACGCCACAAACTGACGAAGACATTTATAAAAAAGCTGCCAGCTTTACTAAGATGATAGACAGGTTACCTTTAGTGGTTAACAGCACTCCAGGATTTCTTGTTAACAGAATCTTAATGCCATACTTAATGGAAGCAGTCATTATGGTAGAAGAAGGAATACCGGCACAATCAATTGACAAAGCGGCACTTGAATTTGGAATGCCAATGGGGCCTATTGAACTAGCAGATACTGTCGGACTAGATATTTGTTTGCATGTGGCACAAATATTATCTGAAAGTATGACTATATCAATTCCTAAACGATTATCTGAATTAGTTTCACTGAAAAAATTAGGTAAAAAAACCAGTCAGGGTTTTTATGAGTTTAAAAAAGGAAAACCTGTAAAACAAAAACTGGATAAATCAGCAGTCATTCCAAATAATATAAGTGATCGGTTGATTTTAATTTTAGTCAACGAAGCTATCGCATGTTTACGTGATGGCGTAGTCGATTCAGAAGACATGGTAGATGCAGGTATTATATTTGGAACTGGATTTGCACCCTTCAGAGGAGGTCCAATTCATTACACTCAATCAAGAGGAAGCGATCAATTATTGAAAACGCTTGAGCAATTAGAACACACCTTCGGAGATAGATTTAAGCCTGATGACGGCTGGTCAACTGTATTTGCATAAAGGATATTAAAAGTGACTCAAACTACTGATTATATTCCTTATCAAAAATTAAATAGTCTACATCACCTATTCTTGAGTCGAGTTGAAAAAAGCCCAAACGATACCGCATATCAACAATACAATAATGAAAATTCATGCTGGGAAAATACAAGCTGGCAAGAGATGTCATTATTAGTCGCTAAGTGGTCAAATCAAATGAGACAGGATGGATTGTCTAAAGGTGACAGAATCGCAATAATGTTGCCAAACTGCAAAGAATGGGTGGTATGTGATCAAGCTGCTTTTAATTTAGGTTTAGTTGTTGTACCTCTATACATCAATGATCGAGCTGAAAATACTGGTTATATAATTAAAGAAACTGACGTTAAATTAATAGTTTTTAAATCTGAAGAGCAATGGCTGATTATTAATGAAGCCATGATGCACTTATCGAGCATTAAAAAATTTATATCAATAGATGCTGTAACCGACACTGCGAATGATCGCTATGTAAAACTCGATGATTGGTTGTCAGGCGCATCCGAAGAATTAGCTGAACCTGTCGATATTGACAACAATACATTGGCTACTATTGTATTTACCTCTGGTACTACAGGCAGACCAAAGGGTGTGATGCTAAGCCATAAGAACATACTATGGAATGCTTATGCCTGCTCTGCAACTGAAGACTTTTATCCTGATGATGTTGCTTTATCTTTTTTGCCTTTATCACACATGTTTGAGCGAACAGTTGGCTATTATATGCCGATAATGTGTGGTATTAGTGTTGCTTATGCCCGTTCCATTGAGCAATTAGGAGAAGATTTACAAACTATTAAGCCCACTATCTTAGTCACTGTACCTCGTATTTTTGAACGTGTTCACAATAAAATCCAACTTGGATTAAGTAAAAAATCTAAAATAGCCAGCTTTTTATTTTCGCAATCTGTTAATGTTGGCTGGCAACGATTTTTATATTCACAAAAAAGGTCTCATTGGAAACCAATGCAGATATTTTGGCCTATCTTAAATTTATTGGTTGCAGGAAAAATAATGGCTAAATTAGGCGGCAATATGCGCTTAGCCATCAGTGGTGGTGCGCCACTTTCACTTAATATTGCAAAAACATTTATAGGCCTTGGCTTAACCATCTCTCAAGGTTATGGAATGACTGAAGCTAGCCCTGTCATTAGTACTAATGAGTTAGATGATAATGAACCAGGTAGTGTTGGTCAAACATTAATTGATGTTGATGTTAAGTTGGGTGACTATGATGAACTACTTGTTAAAAGTCCGGGTATCATGATGGGCTACTGGAATAATGATGAAGCAACCTCAAAAATTATTGACAAAGATAACTGGCTGCACACTGGTGATAAAGCTAAAATAGTTGATCGACATATATTTATTACAGGGAGGTTAAAAGAAATATTAGTTTTATCAAATGGTGAGAAAGTTCCTCCATCTGATATTGAGTTAGCCATTTCAAGCCATCCGCTAATTGAACAAGCTATTCTAATTGGTGAAGCAAAACCTTTTTTATCGGCTATTGTCGTTTTAGATCCTGAATTGTGGACTGAATTGTTAGCTTCGAATAAAATTGATAAAAGTAACGAAGATAGTTTAACTGATCCTAAGTCAATTGAAATTATACTGGCTTTAATAAAACTAAAATTAAATAATTTTCCAGGTTATGCTGATATATATCGAGTAATTTTAACCTTAGAACCATGGACTATTGAGGATGGGTTGATCACTCCTACTTTAAAATTAAAACGAACAAATATATTAAATTTATTTGATAACGATATCGTCGAATTGTATAAAGGACATTAAATATTTCTTCTGATTTAGATGACTACCCTAACCAACTGGAACCTTTAATTCGTGTTTTAGCTATGCCTGCAGATACTAATGCCTCTGGTGATATTTTTGGCGGTTGGTTAATGTCGCAAGTTGATATAGCAGGAAGTATTGCAGCCTATCGCTATGCTGGAGGCCGAGTTGTAACTGTATCGGTTAATGATTTTCATTTTTTAAAGCCTGTTTATGTTGGTGATTTAGTGAGTATTTTTGCTGAAATTAACTCGGTTGGAACAAGCTCCATGAAGGTGGCTATTAGTGCCTATGCGCAACGTAAAAGAGGTGATGAAGAATGCGATCGTGTAGCCAATGCTACGCTAACGTTTGTGGCTTTGGATAAAGACAGAAAGCCCCGTAAAGTTAAATCACTAAAATAAGTTATTAATTATTAAAATAGAAAGAACTAGATTTTAAATTGAGCAACTAAATGATGTAAATCACTCGATAGTCGAGCCAGATCATTACTCGCATGTTCAGTTTCAGCAGCACCTTCCGATGTTTGAGACGATATTTGACTAATATTGGTTATGTTCTTGTTCATTTCATCTGTTACAGCCGTTTGTTCTTCAGCAGCAGCTGCAATTTGAGTGTTCATATCATTGATAATACTAACAGCAGAAGTAATTGCTTGTAATGAGACTACGGCTTCTCCTGCTTGTTGCGCACCCTCCTGTGCTTTTTCTCGACCTTTCTCCATAACTTGGACGGCGTGTTTTGCACCAGATTGTAATTTTTCAATCATATCGTGAATTTCTTGAGTAGATTCTTGGGTGCGACTTGCTAATGTTCTAACTTCATCGGCAACTACTGCAAATCCACGCCCTTGTTCTCCTGCTCGTGCTGCTTCAATAGCTGCATTTAAAGCCAGAAGATTTGTTTGCTCTGCAATACCTCGAATGACATCTAACACAGCACCAATACTATCACTGTGTTCATCTAGTTCTCTAATTACAACTGCCGCATTATCAACATCGTTCGCTAATTCTTTAATAGTCTCTGTTGCATGTTGTACTACATCACGGCCACTCGTTGCTTCAGTATCAGCATTGCCCGCGGCGGCAGCTGCATCAGTGGCATTACTAGCAACCTCTTGGACTGTTGCAGCCATTTCATTCATTGCAGTTGCAACCTGATCTGTTTCTGACAACTGATTCATGACCTGCGCACTACTTTGGTTTGCAATAGTCGACACGTGTTCAGCAGCAGCTGTTAATTGAGCAGATGAACTATTAACTTGTTGCACAAATGCTTGAAACTTATCTAGCATATGATTGAATGCCTCTGCAGTACTTCCAACTTCATCAGTTGTTTTAATTTCAATTCTACGACTTAAATCCGAATTGGATTCTATCTCGTTAATGACATTATTGAGTTCTTTTATTGGATTTAGTATGGACTTAATAATCATCATTGCAATTAGAACTGAAACTACAATTAAAAAAGCAGCAAATAGATAAAAATTTAGACTCGCTCTTTCTAAAGGGACAACCTGCAAACTGGAACTTAATAGTATGATACTTATAAAACCAATAATCAGTTTATTTTTTATGGTAAAAATATTTTTCATTAGTCTGATCCCAAACCTTAATTTTACGCAATAGCTAAAGGACTAATCGGCAGGCAAATGTATAAACTTTAATCTATATCGATGTACTTATGATGCAAATAAAGTGTGGTAGTTTTGAGAGCTTATTTGAGCGATATGTTCTACCGTGGTATTGCGTAAATTGGCAATAAACTCAGCGACATGTATTACATTTTGTGGGTGATTACTTTTACCGCGATGCGGTATAGGAGCTAAGTACGGAGAATCGGTTTCAATTAATATTCGATCCTCCGGCATTCTTTTGGCTACATCTTGAATTTGAGAGGCATTTTTAAAAGTGACAATGCCCGAGAATGAAATGTAAAAATTTAAGTCCATTGATTTTTGAGCTATATTCCAGTCTTCAACAAAACAGTGCATTACTCCGCCAATATCTTTTGCCGCTTCTTCGGTCAAAATGTTGATTGTATCAACTTGTGCATCACGACTATGAATAATGAGTGGCTTTTTAACTATTTTTGCAGCTTGGATATGTGTCCTAAATCGATCGCGTTGCCATGTTAAATCACCTTTATTATAAAAGTAGTCTAAGCCTGTTTCACCAATTGCGACAATTTTATTTGAGTTTGCTAACTCGACAAGTTCATTAATACTTGGTTCCTTGCCTTTTGTTTCACATGGGTGAACCCCAACTGAAGCAGAGACATCTGGATACTTATTGGCGATATTAATAATATCGTCGAAATGTTCTAGATCAATACAAACACATAAAAAATGGTGTACTCCACTGTTACGGGCTTGATCTAAGGCATTATCTAAATCACCATCAAAATCATCCAAATTTAAACGATCGAGGTGGCAATGAGAATCTACGTACATAAAATATCTATTTTGGCTAGTATTTAAAGTATTGATTTTATAGCAATTTATCAATAAATTAAAGCTTTTATAAGGTGTGTGTTTGCCTATCGGATTTTAATGCACCTGCAAGATATGTTTCAATTTTAGTTCGCGCTGCACCACCATCTTGTTCGCTAAATTGAACACCAATACCGGCCGCACGATTACCTTGTGCACCTTTAGGTGTAAACCAGATAATTTTACCAGCAACGGGTATTTTTTCTTTCTCATCCATTAATGTTAGTAACATAAAAACCTCATCACCAAGGTTATATTGTTTATTAGTAGGAATAAACAACCCTCCGTGTTTTACAAACGGCATGTACGCCGCATATAAGGCACTTTTATCTTTTATAGTTAATGATAGTATTCCCTGTCTACCACCTGGAGCTGCAGCCATTATCGTATTATCCTTATTGAATTACTTTACTTGTTAACCTTTGCCATAGATTTAGAATATCTTCATAAATTCCTAAAATAGCAACATTTGATTGAATTTGTCTCTTTGCGGCAACAATTTTATCTAAAATAACATATAAACCGTTAAAGCTCACATTATTAGCTATATTTTGTAAGCTTTTCATATTTTGTTTATTTAGTATTTCTGAACTATTTGCAACAGTTTTTAATATTATCAAATCACTTAAGCAACTATATAAAGCCTGTAGCGGCATATTAGGGTCGACCTTTAACCATGAATTCGCAATACTCATAGGATCTTCAACCCTATTCGAAATTGATAATAAACTGTTGATATACTTAGAATGCT
>CAYQUC010000131.1:0-7377 GCA_964420605.1 uncultured Thioalkalispiraceae bacterium
GAGCAGGGGACTCATAATCCCTTGGTCGTAGGTTCGAGTCCTACCGGGCCCACCATTCAAAAATAGTAAACACCTTACTGTTTGTGAAAAGGACCATAAAATGGCAGGATTGCCACTTTATGATTCCATTTATATACTGCCAACTTATGCTTCTAAAGATATTCTTTATTTTAAATAATCTATTGACTGCTCAATTCTTATGAATTATATCCACGATCGAAAATTTGATTTTCCCAAACTTGTTTATACCGAGCATTTACAAATAGCATTGTAGTATTCGTACAAATTTCATTAAATACTTTATTACAACTTGGATAAATACCATTATTAGGCAGTTTTATTGTAGCTTGACGAATTAGATTTGCATTATAAGTAAATTTATTCTCTTTCTTAATTCTTAAATGTTTTCGATAATTAAACGATATTAGTTTTGATTCATCTGGAAATCTATAATTTAGATACCCTGCACTTACACCCAAATCATTAACCAACTTAGCTTTTGATATTATTATATTTTTATCAAGAACATTGAAAATAACTTTTTTAATTTTGTTATGAGCATACGATATACGCTTAGTTGTTTTTAATAAAACAACTGAATTAGTCATATTATTTTTTATATTTATATCGCATTCGTGATTTTCGTATTATTTAAGTAAATCGATTAAATTAAGTCCTAACTGGTTTTAACTTATCTTACTATCGCTGTCCTTCAATACTTCGCGAAAAAAAATAATTTTCATCGCTTTTAAGTACTCTATATAACTTCGCAGGTCGATTACTTCCTTTTTTCATTTTCCCCGTTTCTTTTAAAATATTGACATCCAGTATCCTGCGCCTGAACGCTTTTTTCTCAACTGATTTACCCAAAATAATCTCAAATGTTTTTTGTAATTCAGTTAACGTAAACTCCATCGGTAATAAATTGACCGGTAAAGAAGTATACTGAACTTTAGATTTTAAACGTTCATAACAACTTTCAAGAATTGTCTGGTGATCAAATGCCAGTTTATACTTTTCCTTTACATCATCCATCGAAACCCAAACTACTAATTCTGAACTATCATCGTTAACCAGATTAATCTCATCACTGGAAATTAATGCAAAATAAGAAACGGTTAACGACCATCCTCTCGGATCTCTTTTCAGGTTTCCTGTTGTTCCTACCTGTTCAAGGTACGAAGTATCAATCCCGGTTTTTTCCTTTAACTTTCGATGTGCAGTATCACTTAGATCCTTATCATTTTTTAAATCGATGAATCCACCCGGTAAAGCCCACTTCCCCTTAGCAGGATAATCGGCACGTTTGACTAATAAAACCTGTAAGGTATTGTCTTTAACTGTAAAAATCGCCATATCCACCGTCGCTAAAGGAACATCAAACTCGTGAATGTTATAGGCTTTTAAAAATGCTTTTTCAGTTCTAAATTCTGACATTTAAATTCTCACACTTGACAAATAGTTTCAATGCCACTACCTTAGTGGCATACAACCACTTAGTCAAGATATTTGATTATATGATAAATTTAAAACAACTTAGAATAGTTTACAAAATGAATTTAAAAGCAATCATCCAGAGTGGTCTAATCAAAACCAACACCATCATTAGGCCACTTATGCCAAACTCAACTATCGAAGCCACTATCAATAGTAATGGTGAATTGGTATTTGATTCTCATCATTTTGAAAATCTGGATCAAGCCATGTTGCAAGTGTTAACACCTGAAGTTTACCAACAATCCACCAGCACCGGCTGGCAATTTTGGGGGGTTCAAGATTCAAAACGAAAGACATGGATTCCACTAGAACATTGCCGCGCAAAACTTAGTATGGATTTAAAACCTACCCCCATTCGTACCAGTGAAACTCACCCACTACGAATTGATATTATTGAATTACCAAATAAATCAGGCAAAATCGGCATGACATTTTGTCCGGGCAAAAAAATAATGGGGCTTTATGGTGGCCAATGGCAGCGTGATATCAATCTTGATTTAAACGTCATTGAAAAAGCAAACACATCAAGCCTGCTCAGCGTTATCGAAGATCATGAGTTTGATATCCTAGGGGTACCCAACTTCAAAACAACAGTAAAAAATTATAAATTTCAATGGCAACATCTTTTAATTAAAGATTGCGAAACACCATCCGCTATTTTTGAAAAACAGTGGAAAATACTTGCTCCCAACATTCATCAACAATTAAGCAATAATGAATTAATTGTTATACACTGTCGTGGAGGCTTAGGACGCACCGGCTTACTCGCTGCTAGAATCTTAGTCGAAACAGGCTTCACACCAGTAGACGCAATATCGCTGGTACGATCAACTCGCGCTCACACAATAGAAACATTTGCGCAAGAGTATTACATATTAACTCAGGCCTGGAAGAAATAACGTAAAAAATAACGGCAACATTAATGACTACATTAAATAAAACATTATTAATAACTCAATGCCTGCAAAATGATTTTGTAAAACCATTAGCAAAGAATGAACCACTACCGAATCTATTGCATATTGGGCACGAAGAATCCAAACGCCTGTTCGGTCAAACTACCGACGATAGTCCAATCACAAATTTTATGGCGTGGTCACAAAACAATACAAATCTGGATCAAATTCACATACGCGATTGGCACGACCCGAAATCCAACGTTCAAATGAAACATTTAAATCAATTTGGTTTTCATTGCATTAAAAACACCAGTGGCGCAGACTTCATATTCAAAATTAATGACACTGAATCATCCACAATTATAAACAGTACAACACTCAACGATTTTGAAGAAACACCATTAAAACAGGTTCTGATGCAATATGATGATAAGCCAGTACGTGTTGGCATTATTGGCGTATGGACAGAAGCTAAAATTTTCTTTCTGGCTTACGAGCTATCAACCCGATATCAACATTTTGATATTGCTGTGTGTAGCGCATTAACCGCAAGCTCATCACGCAGCCAGCACTTTCAGGCACTGGAACAATTAAAACGAATTACCGGAGTCACCGTATTAAACTCAATTGGAGAGTTTAAACAATTTTTAGGTGACAGTAACAGCCAACAAATAAAACTCCCCTATAACGAAGCACTTAAAATTAATTCAGACACTGATTTTTCAAAAAACAAAGAAGACCTTGAACTTATTCGTTATCTATTTCGTGACTGCCAGGAAATAAACTTAAAAATTCTTGATGGCGGATTTTCAGGTAATCTAGTCGCCGGTGTTATATCGATTGATCATCTCGGACATCAACAAGCCGCGCATGTCATTAAAATTGGCCCACGCAGTGAGATGGCAAAAGAGCGAACGGCCTTTGAACAAATAGAAGCCGTTCTCGGCAATAATGCCCCCGCCATAGCAGAGCACGCCGATCTGCAAACTAAAGGTGCCATTAAATATCGCTATGCCTCAGTAGGCTCGGGTAACACCACATCATTTCAAGAATTTTATCAAAATAATGATTCCGCTAATTCAATTGATAAAATAAAACACTATCTCAATGATGTTTTACAGGAACAATTAGCCCGACTCTATCGTGCATCCAATGATGATAATCACAACTTACTGGAATATTACTGTTTTGATTCTTCGTGGGCAGAATCTATAAAAAATAAAATCATTTCATTAATTGGTGAATGCCCCGACCAAGATGATTTAAAACTACCAACAGGAAAATCCACATCCAATTTATACAATTTCTATAAGCATGATTTAGATAATCTAAAACCCATTATTGCAGATTTTCCATTCTCATTTATTCATGGCGATTTAAATGGCGCTAATATTATTATTGACGAAAAAGAAAATGTTTGGCTTATCGATTTTTTCCATACCCATCGAGGTCATGTATTAAAAGATTTTGTAAAGCTAGAAAATGATCTTTTGTATATCTACACACCACTAAATTCTGAACAAGATTTAAAATTGGCTTATGAATTTACTGATTTTATATTAAATCAAAAAAATCCTTTGAACTTGCCAGTCTTATTACCGGCACAATTTAAGGGGACAGCATTTATTAAAGCGTATGAAATTTTAATACACATTCGACAATTAGCTAAAGGGTACATCAGACAGGATCATGCATATAGAGAATTGCAGTGGTTAATACCACAACTACGGTATGCGGTGCATACTATTGGTTTTGATGAACCTTCTAAATTGCAAAGGGTATGGGCGCTTTACACTGCGTGTGAAATATCAAAGAAAAAAATTATCTTTCAATAAAGATACGTTGTTTTAAATATGCACAATCAAAATTGAATTACTTGTGGAATTTATTTTACGATATAATCTGTATTCGAGGCTTTTTTAATGCTACCCCAGCTATTTGTTGCTATTAATATTCCACTTGTTAATACATATTCAATTTTTTGTGCACTTGTAAAATCGCCAGCATCCGTTTCCTCTGTAGCCATTTTAATTTCACCAAGCTGCTGTTTTCTGTATCATCATTTATCCTCCAAACCATCTGGATTCTTAAGTGCATTATTTTGCGACGAAACCAAACGACGTTCCAACTTTTTAACATGCTCAAAGGATATTTCTGATTCGGTGCTCATCTCCTTTTCACGTGCATTATGAATGGTGATTTCGGTAGCAAAATCTTTAGCCTTCAAAATAATCGTAGGCGCAAAATCCGCTAATGGTCGATTGATCGGTACCCGCCATTGTGCTTTCATGGTTTTGGTATATTTTCCGAATAAAGCCTGATCACCCTTGCTTCGAATCAATGCAAAGTTTTGATTTCCCCCTGTTTGCTCATAGATTACGCATGAATTAGATGTATGGGACACCGATAACTTAATAACTTAGTTGTGGATCTCGTTAAGTTAGTAAGTTATCGGTGTCCCTTTAATACTAATCGCTTTAACTTGTGCATCCGCAATAGATGACAGTAATCGCTGAATAACGGCCGCATCTGGTTCAATTTTTCTAATGACCGACCAACTAAATTATCCAAGCTCATTTGCATCACCCACTATATCCATTCGTGGTTTACTTAATATTTCTTTTATAAAAGCATCATTTGAAAGTCGCATTTGATTCAATTCCTCTACGCCATAAATTTTAGGGTTAATTTCCCGAACTAATGTTTCTTGTATCAGATAAAGTACCTTAACAACATCCGAGAACTTAACATCTCCGACAAGCATCAAATCAATATCACTTGTTGCTGTTTCTTTATTGCTTGCCACTGAGCCAAAGATAAATGCCCAGTTAATTTTTTTTATTAATAGTGCTATTGCTGATTTTATGTCATCACTCACGCCGACAGTTTTTTTAATAATAGATATTAATTCATGATAAAGCGGACAATCCGGTTCTGCCTGATAATGATGTTGATTACCAATTTTAGTCATACTCAATATCCCCGCTGCTACCATACGATCTAACTCTCGCTTAATGGTTGCAACCCCCATTCCCGTTAATCGTATAATTTCCTTAGTATAAAAACTACGGTTGGGCTGTGAATACAACAAACCCAACACATTTTGCTGGGTTGTGGTAAATAATGCATTGGCTAATAGACTCATTTTAATAGCTGACATCGTTCATACATTGTGAACGATCAATGACTTTTGTAAGCAAAATAGAGACAACGATAACTTAAAATTGATCCTAGGCAACAACTTAATTTATCTTAAAGTATCAATTTTACATATAAAAAGATTACTTTAAACCTAAATTCTAGCCCTAGCCATTTTAGCTAATTATTATAAATAGTGTTATATTGACCAATGTTCAGGTGGTTTTCTTGAGCTGTGAAATACACGTAAAATCTGGATTTGTTCAATTCGGGGAAGAACACGATACGGAACAATATAACGTGTATTAGGAATAACTAGCTCACGGGTATTGGGTACCCGTCCGGAATGTCCAAGACTAGGATTATCTTTCAGTAAAGATACACTGTTTTGAATAAGCTGAACCAGAAGTTGAGCTGCTTGTGGATTTTCTTTTGCGATATATTCTGCTTCTTGTTCGAGATTTTTTAGTGCTGTTCGTAGCCATTTAATCTCCATTAATCTTCCACTTGTTTAATACAGCGTCAAGTTCTTGCTCACTTGCAAAATCGCCAGCATCCGCCTCTTTAATAGCTGCTTTAATTTCGCCAATTTGCCACTCATTCAATTCAATATATTCTCGAACAGCTTCAGCTGCGAGAAATGATTTACTGCGATGAGTTGTTTCAGATAATTTATCCAAACGTAGTTTTAAATCATGCTCTAAACGAATAGTCATAGTTGTTGATTGTGACATTCCTGACTCCATTTGTGCTCTAATGTACACATTATAGCACAATAGCCTTGTTATGATGTACCGTTAGAAATACTCTATAATTATCAACAAGTTAAACTCTAATCACTCTAACTAATATTATCGAAACCCTTTCCTTACTTTACATGAGCCATCCAAAATTGATAAACCCTATTGCTCTACAAGATTTACTAATTTTAATGATGCACCTCTAGGTTATTTAACTGCCACCCCTCGTGCTTCCCACTTTTTGACTGTTTCAGGACTTGTATTTAAATAGGCTGCAAAAACAGCCTGACTAACTTTATTGGATTCCCGAATGGCTTTAATTTGTCTAGCTGTATATTTTTTAACATCAGGTAAACAATGAGCATTAAATTCACGCAGAGTAACGTCATTAACCAAGCCTATTTCATGTAAGTCACTTATAGATTCATGAACAGCATTTAAAATATTTTTGTCATTACTCATTATCTTTTACCTCAAAAAGTTTACTTTCTTTTACTGCTTTAAATTATATCGATATCAATGGAAAAGCGATTTCCTTCTTCTAGTAAAAGCACTAAGCCTTCAGTTCTGGCTCAAAGTAACGAAAAAAGCCAAAGAGCTCATCTATGTAGAAATACTCCCTGTCTTTAAACTCTTCAATCAATTTACTCTCTATAATCTTTGGAACACGTATCCCAATTTTCACTAAAAATAACAATATATGGCATATTTTTGAAATGAAACAGGGAGCAACTGTAAAGAATTTTAAGCTGTTTAATCAATTATTTATGATGCGTAGAACGCCAAGGCTAAGTTGCGGTGGCAACAGACGGTTTTGTTGTACTCTTAGAAAAAAATACGTGCTTCTTTAAAGAAAATATAACAGATGTTAGTGAGCCTCGTTCTCGTCTGTTAACATTATTAATTAATTCTAATATTGCTCTATAAAGCAAAGTCATAACAACAACTCACTGAAATGAGGCTGTTGATTTTAAATGTCGGGTAACGGCCAGAAGCGGACTGTCGGCGATTCCTGTAATTACCTGGTCAAATTATTAAAAGCCGACGTTCAACGCAGAGCTAAGCGGTTCCGTAACACGGCGGTTTTTTTGCGCTCTTTGCAA
>CAYQUC010000132.1:0-7370 GCA_964420605.1 uncultured Thioalkalispiraceae bacterium
TTAGATGATGAATTCGGTTTAACACAAATTCATGTTAATGAAACGAAAAGCCAGGGGGCATTTCATCTTTAAAGGCATTACGAACAACAGCTGGAAACATAAGGAGTTGCTTTGTAATGGTCAAGTTTTATTGGAAAGAATTTAAGCCGCGTTCATTAATTTAATTTTTTTCAAAGCGGGTGTAATATAACCCAGAGTCGAATGTAATCGTTTATAGTTGTAAAAGTGAATGTACTGTTCAACAATTTGTACAGCCAATACGTGATTCATAAAAGATAAATGATTTAATCGTTCTGTTTTCAAACTTCGAAAAAAACGTTCCATAACATAGACTCCATTAATATGACGCATTGCACGTCCTAAATTAGCTTCTATAACAATAAATCCCTTGTTTGAAATAAATTTATAAAACTTTAATTTACTGTTAATTGAATTGAGGTAGATACCATTGTAATTATTGGAACGGTTATGGTTTTATCTCCTAATAGATGATTTACAATTTTTTGAGGAAATGACCAATAATTTAAATCTGCCGAGATAGTTAATGGACTTTTCAATCCAGATGGAATCATAAATTGATAATCAACTAGACTATAGCCCTTAGCTGGAATTCGTGTGTCATACAGAACACGATCCGCTTCCCACAGTTTTAAATCCACAATATTACCGTCTTTGTCACCTAAAGTTACTTTAAATGATTTAGTATTTTTTTCGGTTAAACCATTTTCTATTTTACCCAGTTGATAAAATAGAACTCCCTCAGCATCTGTAATTTTAAAATCAATCCACATTTCACGGCCTTCCGGGAAACCCGTTGGTAATTTATGCCCTGCCCCAACATTTGTCACTTTTACTGTTATAGTCTCCATTTGTTGTTCTCGAAGCGATTTTTTACGCAAAATTTCAATCGTTGCGGCAGCCTGTAGTAGTTGTTCGGCTTGTTTTGAATGAAGCGCGCTACCAAGCATTTTGGGAACCATTACATTACCACCAATAAAATAATGTGTGTAGATCTGTTCTCGTTTTTTACTAAATGGTGTTGCTGTTCCTGCTCTTTTGTTTACTCCCGGACCAATAGTCATGTGACAATCTTGGCATTGAATATTCTGTCCCGCATACCAACTATCCTTCCATTCATCATAGGTTCTCTCAATGGGCATTTGATTAAATGGATGACTAACATTATGACACTGACCACAGAACTCAGATTTGGTATGTAATTCAGAATAAGCCGTATCATGAAAAGTTGATTTTGCGTCTTTAAAAGGACCAAACACTAACCTGCGACCGTGAAGTTCAGGTGTTAATACAAATGCGCCATTACCAAGTCCGGTGGTATCCGAAACATTATGACAAAAAGAACAATGCACCCCTTGTTTCGAAACATAACTCATATTCTCACCGCTAACGCTTGCTTCGCCGGTGACCAACCCAACCGGTGAATGACAACCAATACACAGCTTATCAACCATTCCCTCAGTACTTTCACTCGCTTTTTTTAAAACAGCTCGATAAATTGGATCCCGCCAGGCATTTGAGTGCATTGAGCCTTTCCATTGTTTAAATATTTTAATATGACAGCTACCGCACAATTCTGGTGGATCAAACATGTCTGATGTTATTTTTGTTTTTGAGCCAGTCGTTGCTCGAGATGGGTAAAATGGTGAAGTAAGCTTATCTAATGCAATACCAGGATCTATTCGCGCGGCATTATTACTGTGTTTTACTATGCCGGAATAATTATTTATAGTTTTTGCTTGATTATTCTTTATATCAGCCATTAAATGTTGCGACATAATCGCTGAACATATAATAACTAGACTAATACGGATGAATATTCGCATTATCTTCCCTCCGAGTTTATGCAACATGAATAATCGAACAACTTCATGATGCTTTTATTATTATTTTTTTTAAAATAATATGGAAACAATATTAATTCTGACGAGCTAATATACTATCTGTCGTGTGCACTCGGCTTTAAATCATAAACACCAAATGCTTAGAGTAACAAAATGTATTATTTAAATACGTTGCAGAAATAGACTTAAATAAATTTTACGTTATATTTTATAACGTTCTATTAAGTGAAAAAATTAATATCTTCACCACTAGGAATAAAAAAGTCACTACTCGCAGCAACTGAATTTTCAACACCTGCGAGTCGTCTTAAGGCGCGATGAATGTGTGCTGGTGTAATTCGTACTCCACCGGCATCCGTTGCTAACGCATTCAGAGTTTGTGGATCAATTGTATTCGCCTTGTGGTCAGCCGTGGTCGAACCGATAACGCGATTACCAACTATTCTCTGCCCACTTTTATCGATGAACATCATGCTAGTAATAGGCCAATGGTTTTTTCCTGCATTATTTTCAACTGCATTTTCATTATATTTATTTGTTCTGCCAAAGTCTGAGCCAACCATTATCACAATATCATTCTCCATATTACGTGCTCTAGCGGCAGTTATAATGGAGTCAATTCCTTCAAATAAATCCATTAAACGCATATAATGATTTTCATCGTGAAGGCTGTGAGTATCGAAACTGCCTAGTGATATATGTGCAGCTGCGGTTGCACCAGAAGCATAGGCCGATAATGCGATACTGCCCTGATAATACATTTGATAAACACGGTTTGTTCTAAAATCACTTGATGATAACAAAGTCGTCGAGCCCAAATCATCTACAAAATTTTGTAAGGTATTATTGTTAACGCGTGATGCTTTTAATTTCGATATTGCGGCCTTAATACGTGTTAGATTTTGCGTGTTTTCCAAATCGCCAAGTCGTGTTGCACTGGCTTGCTGGATGAGATCAACCACTTCATTAGTAAAATAACTTCGTGGGTTAGTGCCTGCTGAACTTCGATTTGGATAGGCTATTTCAGTTAATGCTGCCTGACCACTGCCATTAATACGCACTGGAGTTACCAAACCACCACCATCGGAATATCCGCCATTGGTTAAGAACGGAATTGGTCTATTAGCCGCTAATACCCCCGATACTAACGCACCAAAATTCGGAAAACCACCTCGGCCAAGTTCACCACTCCAAGTATTTCGCTGACCATCAGCATGAGCCAGAGTCTTCACATCAATACCATTTATTACTAGCATATTTTGTTGATGAGTATTAAAAAAAGTTTCGACGCTAGAATTTAACGGTTTTAGTGACGAGGTAGCTGGTGGCATGATATATTTATTGTACAAGTCACCTCCGACAGCAAAACGATCAGGCGGTGGTGCAACACTAAAGTTACCTACTTGAACAATGTTATTCGTGTCGTAATTATTTAGTCGTAACGGATCGGTTGGATCAGTATAACCTTTAGGATCACAAAAACTCGTAGGATCCCAACCCCCTCGTGCTTCAATGGTTATCCATAATGGTCCAGTATAATTATTGTCTTGTGCAGCAAATAATTTCATTGACGGTGCTAACGGTAAAATACTACCCGCTCCCATTAATCCTGCATATTTCAAAAATTCACGACGTTTCATTATATTTAGTACTCCACTTTATTTTTTATATCGCTTGTAATTACACCGTTACTATTCATAAAAAAACTGATAGTCCGATAATAAATACGCGACAACCGCCATCCAAGATTCGACGGTTTTATCTTTATCATTCTTAATGTCAACATCGTTCGCACCTAAACTAGTACTGCAATCCTGCGGAATAACACCGGACGGCATGATCTGACTTGCATTAACAAATAATGTGTAGGCACGTTCAATTTCACTATTTCCAATTGAATATTGCTCACCCAAAATTTGTTTGAATAGGTGTTTGATGTTTTGTTTGATTTTTATTTGTCCTTGTGCAGTAGTCGCTAGGTCGGTAATCTCAACCGCAGGAAACAAGGCACGTTGACTAGTCGTTTTACTAAAATCAACAGGCACAGCTTGGCAAGCCACTTGAAATGCAATGCGCTGTTGTATGCCGTTAATTAAAGCCGTCGGATCAGTAGTTCTTTTTGTCACTGATATCGAGTCAATCCCACCATACAATAATCGGTAGGTATTACGATCATTTAAATTTCGGTTTGCACTCGATGGTGAACGCCATAAATAACCACCCGTTACCGCCAGAATTTTTCGATTTAACTGTTCGGGAGTTAGTAAATGCCCCATTCCTAATTGAATAAAGTCAGAAGGTATTTCTGCATCACCTAAATTTTTGGCGGTAAAATACAAGCTGTTGATAATCTCTTTAATCAAAACTCGAATCTCAAAATTGCTATTCATAAAGTTGTTTGTCAACGTTTCTTCAAACACTGTATCTTCAGCCGTGTTTTTCGGTAATGCTTGTCCAGTTAAACCTTTAAAAACTGTATTTACAATTGTGCTTGCAAACCGTTTATCAGCAACAATTTGTTCAGCTAACCAAGGCAACGCTGTACCACTTCTAGCTGCTGGTAATAATGTTTCAGAATAGCCAGGTTGCAACATTCGCGTCGCGTTAAACCATTTGGTATTATCACCACCGAACTGCCCATTATTTTTCCAGTTTTTAAACAAGCCAGCGAGAGGATCAATTGTTGTGTGACAAGCCGTACACTGTGGATCTTCCAATGTTGGTTCAACTCCGATGATGTTATCCAAGTTTAAGCCGGCACGGTCAGCCAATCCCTGCACATCCACGCTTAGGAAATACATAAAGGTCACTCGCGAACGAGTTCGATTACGGTTTGTATTAGTTGACGGGTAACGTGTTAGGTAAGTTAGTGTCGACAGAATTCCAGCATGAGGATAGACATTTGAATTTTTATCAATAATCATCGCTTCACGAAAGTCGCTTGGATCAGGCAAAACAGTGTTATTTAATCCATCACCATATTTAAATTGAAATGCAATATTATTGCTGGTATCACTAAAAATTGTCGCTGAATAGGGATTAACCAAGGTATAGTTTGCCGTCAGTATTTCGCTAAGAGGCCGATTATTTTTGACGACATGCACAATTAGTTCTAAGGGTGCATCCGCGATGCCACGATTAGCATTAGCCCGTATTCGATTGCGTAGTTGTGGTGTATATTGTTGGGCATCGAGATTGGCCCGACTAAAATATTCGTTATTGGTGAAGTTGCTTAATCTAAATTTACTTAATAACTGCGTAGTTGGAAATGCATCAAGCAGTAAAGAATCATTAAATATTTCTTTTAATCGGGTATAAAATCCCGCTTCAGTCATCAATTGATCAACGGCAACATCGAGATTGTTCTGTATTGCAACACTGTCATTAGCCGCAGCGATAAGATTATTTTCTTCAATCAGTGTGGGTAACCGTCCGGATAAACTCAATGTTGATTTTCGCAACCGTTCATATGGCGTGTGTTGAATAACACCAGCAGTATTAATAACTGTATTTGTACAGGTTTTAAGTTTAGCCACCATGTCTTGGAATGTAGTGTAGGGTGATGAATTAACCGCAAAGACTTGGCCACCACCGTGATCTTTATTACTATTAGATGGTTTTGATAATGCCCAGGGTAAATTCGCATTATCCGTTTTACCTGCTGCAGCTTTAAATTCAGCAAAATTTATTTCATTAAAATCAGTCGCAGCGATTTGACTGTTTGCCAGATTGAAATCACTACTAACATTCGCAACATTAACACCATGGCAGGAATAACACTGACCTTCTAGAATTGGCCATACATTAGTCAAGAATTCTGGTAGATATGAATCACAAGCTAATGATACCACTACCGGTACACTAGGTTGTTCAGTCGGTGTGCTATTTTCTTCACTACAAGCGCTGAGTACAATGCCAGTCAATATTGTCATTGCCATTTTTAGTTTTAATGTTTGGTATTTCATAATTTAATAGCGCCTTCTAATCCATAAAAATGTGACATAACTACAGAAGTTATGTATCTTTTGATACACAAGTAGTCACTCAATTTTTTTCGTCAATTTTTTGGGAAGATTCAAATTACAGAAACATGCGAAAATTGATTCGCAACTTTATTGCTTAATTCCTGTTATATAAGCATTGTTGTAAATTCCCTTACTCAAATGCGGTACTATATGGTTCTTTCTTTTTTTATTTTTATTGTTACAGTGAAACGGTTATCTTAAATAACGAATTAACTTGCAAGAGTGAATCATTATTTAAACCGTTTCAACCTGCTATTTAAAAGCATACACAAAATCAAACACAAATAAAACTAAAACATTTCAGTTTCATACTAATTCTTTTATTTGTTAACTTAATACAAGAATTTCTGCATTTAATTTAGATTTAGTTTACTGAAAATGGTTTTGATTGTAACTAATGATACATTCAACGATACACTATCAGTTCATACTGATTTAAATCAAATTTCTAATCAATAACTTTAACAACTGTATTTTTTAAAAACCAATATTAAAGTATCAACGAAATTTACTCCCATGATATTAATATCGTTCCGTTTGGTGGAACATAAGATCATGAAGAGCTTAAGATAAATGGAAATCTAATAAAGATAGTAATTTAGGAACTGGAGAATCAATAACAACAAAATTGTCTACAGGTACTCATTTCATTACACTAACTGAAACCGACAGCATGAACTTTGTTGATGCAAAAAATATATTATTATCAGTATCATCTATCGCGAGGAAAAATATATGCATTTGCAGTTTGGCCACTAAAATATGCCCTTAATAAAGATTCTAATACACCAATAGTTGAAGTGTTGGCATGGGCGATAGCAAGCATAGGAACACAAAGATCCGTTCAGGTGTTAACTGATGCGTTAGATTCTAATCATAATTCAGCAAAACAATATTATGCGGCAATATGCCTAGAAAAATTAATTGGTTCGTCAGATAGATTTTTTTCTCAGTTAGAGAATGCTATCTATATCATATGTTTTCATGGTAGTGAACATGATGTAGAAACAGTAATTCAATATTTTCAAGACGCACGGTTTCCAGAATGCTTTGTTAAAAATATTGTCAGCGCAATTAGTGCGCTTCTTTCTCGATTTACTAGAAATGTTGAGGTTAACATTTTAGAGAGTATAGTTGAAAAAGATGATGACCTAAAATCTGTGTACTATGGTGTGTAATGGTCTAATAAACTTGGACAGAATTATAGCTTATAATAGCAAAATACAGAGGAACCATTATGAGCCAAGATAAAACAAGAAAAGCGAGACTAAGCTTTACACCGGAACAAAAATTAGAATACGCCAAATTAATGGTAGTTGAAGACTACAGCACCCGCCAGGTAATGGAAATATCAGGAGCAGGAGCGACAGCAGTGGCACGGTGGAAAAAACAGTACGAGCAAGAACTCAAAGGTCATACACCCGAGGGTAAAAAAGGCCACAGCCTTGTTAGCCCAAGACACCAACGAATTAAGTTGATTGCA
>CAYQUC010000133.1:0-7295 GCA_964420605.1 uncultured Thioalkalispiraceae bacterium
TGAAAGCGATCAGATGATGCACCATTGTTTGAAAATGCACTAATGAATTATGCGCATTTGGGGCACAGTATCCAGTTTGCTTTAAGTTAATCTCAAAATGAAACTTATCCTTATGGCTGTGGTAAAAAATACAAGAAGTGTTGTTTGCACTGAGTTAAACTAAAGTTTTATGGAAAATGAGTAGAGCCGCTTGATTCATCAAACAATGATGCGAAGCAGTTGTCGATCGATCACAATGTTATACTTGTTTATTCGTAACTACTCACCCCTTATCCACAGAAAAACTTCTTGACAAGATTTAGCAGTAAAAATAATCTGATCTTAAGTCACTCGAAAATAGATCGTTAGTGATCACGAGTGAACCAATAAGATCATAATACTGAAATTTTGATACTCTCGTTATAACGAAGAGAGAAAGTCCAGCAGAGAAGCACTACGATCCACAAAAAAAGCCATGTTATGCTTTTATCCCTGCAAAGGATGAATGACAACAATTAAATGGCGAGCATCGATAGTTAACCGTGCGCAATGAAGTCAGTCGTTTAAAAGCGGATTTTGACCAATTATGCACGGATGGCGACATTAAAAATGAACTAAAGGTACTGATGAACAGTCTGTTCATGATCATCGAGCTGATGCTGTCCATTTTTCTTGAAAAAGCCACCAAAAAGAATAACAAAACTCCAGCATCCCTTCATCACAAACCGATAAAGACGAATCTGCCCTGCCATCGCAACCGGGTAGCAAAGGTAAAGGTAAGCTAGAAAATAGAAAAATCGTAGCCAATACCCGAGTTAAAGAAAGTGTGGTTATCTCCGAAGTTCATGCTTGTGATGTTTGTGGTGAAGAACTCACTACCATCGTGAGCACAGAAGTTGAACGACGAACCAGGATTGATATTATTTTTGAAAAAGTCGTTGAACACGTTGATGCTCAAATCAAACAGTGTCCAACGTGTGACTCAAAAGTGAAAGCACCGTTTCCTGCGGATCTGCATGGCCCACGACAGTATGGCAACGGTATCAAAGCGTATGTCATCAATTTACTGGTTTGTCAGATGGTGTCGATGAGTCGTGTTCAAAAATTAGTAACATCCATGATGGATGTCGTTATATACGAAGCGAGTTTATTAAAATTGATACTGCGGTTGCATCACGCTTTAGAACCTTGGGAGCAGTCAGCGAAAGAGGCATTACTGAACATGCCGGCAATGAATGTGGATGAAACCTCGTTACGCGTGGATAAAAATAAACAGTGGATCCACGTGTATTGCGCGGGTGATCTTACCCTCAAATGCCTACACCGAGGGCGAGGTCTGGAAGCCATTGATGCTATTGATATTGTGCCACGCTATGGTGGTATCATTATTTATGATTGCTGGGCGTCGTATTTTTCCTATGACCATTGTGGACATGCACTGTGTGGCTCGCATTTATTATGGGAACTGACCTTCATTGTGGAGTCTAACGGTTATGCGTGGGCAGCCAATATCAAAGGTTTGCTCCAGGAAACCTGCAAGACAGTGTCAAACCGTAAAAACAAGAAACTCTCTAAGAAAGACTATTTGAACTTGCAGAAACGGTTTCGCAATATCATCACTCGCGGCGAAAAAGAATTACCACCCATTCCACCCAAACCCAGTGGCAAGCGCGGTAAAATAGCAAAATCGGATGTTCATAATCTATTGGAAAGGTTAAAGGATAACGAACAGGCTGTCTGGTTACGTTGCTAAAAATTCTCATATCTCATTTACTAATAATCGAGCAGAACGCGATTTAGAATGGCCAAGGTGAAACAAAAAGTGTCCGGGTGTTTTAGAACACAAATTTATGCTCAGGCATATTGTCGAATTTCAAGTTACCTGCAAACGATGGCGAACAAAGGACATAATCCGCTGATTGCTGTTCAAATGGCTCTTGTAGGTAATGGTATTGTTGGGGGTGAGTAGTTACGTTTATTCTAAACAAGTAGGTTGGCTTTCGAACCCACTTCCACGAACTACAGAAAATAATAAACACTACAAGAATCCTGACACTGATCCGAAGGGTGCATGGTTTTCTGGTAATGTTTTATCACCAAACCCACGAGATAATTTAAAGTATAATTTGACTACACCAAGCGGAAAAACTATTGATATATGATTGGTTCAGGGACAGGGTGCTCTTTGCAAGATCGTTAAAAGTATTTCCTAAATATCGATAAAGCTTATATTCTTTTTTGCTACCAATTCAAATTTTGTTACCAGTTTCATTTTTACCTCTTGCATATCTTAATGTGAGTGAGCTAATATAATACAGTTTCTCATTTGTTATTTTATTGCCGTCATCACGTGTAGCATCAATTTCAATAATTGTATTGAGCTTAGGGCCACCGAAAACTCGATGGTAACCACGTTTCATTAATTTTGATTTGGCGGCATAGTCGGGTCTCAATTCGACCATGACCGGCATCAACTTGGAGAAAAGTACAATGTCAAACAACTTTAATACTAAAAATCATCACAATTTACTTTTTCTAATGAGACTTTTATCAATTTATGATAATTTGTTCTGTCTGAGTCTACTATCATTTATTCGCGTACTGTAATTTTACTGGGAGATGATAGAATGACACCTACAATTTGAAACATCAGTTACGCAGTTAATTGGATAGCCTCGTAGGAATTGATCAGCAGCGTCCATCATACTCTGCACTTATTTCAAGACTACCACTGTCCTGACCTCTTTTTCAGATAAAGTGTATTCAACATTAAATATTTTTTTTTCAAAGTCGACTGTTCTAAACTTTCTTTTTATCATCAATGATAGTGTATTTTGTTTAATGTTTACTAATATAGTTGCCCGAAAGTCGAAGTACTCTTCAACTAACGGATATATGGCTTTAAATAATGACTCTTTAGCTGAAAATACGATTGTGAGAAACGTTTCGAAACAAATAGGTAAACTATTAATAAGTGATAATTCTTTTTTATTTACTATTTGATCGGAAATATACCTAGCAATATCTTTTTGAAAGATTTTTTCAATGTCTATCCCTAGTGAAACAACATCTGGTGCCATTGAGACTATTGCTTCAGCTACATCGCCAGTATGAGAAATTGATCCTTTCACCCCATTTGGCCATAAAGGCGCTCTACCTTCACCACAGCTGACAGTCCTATTTAATACTCCGAGTTCTTTCAAACCAAGTTGGGCACAAAACCTTCCAGCAATAAATTCAGCTTGTCGCTTCGGAACTGATTTTAGAATATCCTTTGACGGGAAAACTCCATACAACTTAAACGAATCATTGGCTAAGAAATCAGGATTGAAATGACACCTGAAATATTTAGTTTTATTTTGATAAACGTTAAGTTCGACTATTGAACTAATCAAAGTGCTAACCAATTTATAATCCATATAAAAACGTAGTTTAAGTATTAATGAAATCAGGATTGAAATGACACCTGAAATATTTAGTTTTATTTTGATAAACGTTAAATTCTACACTATGTGAACTACGTTTTGTAATAAACTGTAATCAACAGGTTGACATTACATTAAGTTGACGTCAACCTCCATTTCGAAATTTAATTTATTTTATATTTTAGAATTCTTGATGTTTTTAAGTTTTATTAAGTTTTAATTAAAACTTAATAAAATATTGATCTTAATTTATACGGTAAAGCTACACAAAACCTTACCGTGTCAGAAGTCAAGAAATCAGGATTTAAGTGACATCTAAATATTTAATTTTATTTTTAAAAAAATTTTGTTTCATTATGTAAATTAATCGAGTTTTTGTATCAAGTTGTTTCCGGTAGACTGATATTATCTTAAGTTTATTTCTGCACCTGGTTCAAATTTTATTTTTTATTTTTTATTTTTGAATTTCGATCATTGTTAAACTTATGCTTGATTTAAGCTTGTATGTAGACGATAAAGCCCCATACAGGTTTATGATCTTCACCAGGCTAGAGGATAATAAATTAGGGTTGAAATGACGCCTAGAATATCTAATCTTATTTTTATAAACGTAAAGTTCTATTATTAATAGTAATCGAAGTGCTACCCGATTTATGATTTGTATGAAAGCTTAGCTTAAATATTAACAGGGTTGGGTTGAAATAACTATTGGATTATTTAGTTTTATTTTTATAAGCGTTTATAAACGTTAAGTCAGACTATGTGAACCACTCGAATGTTTGTAATAAATATTTATCAACAGGTTGACATTACTTTGAGATGGTGAGAATCTCCAATTCTAATTTTTTAATTTTAATTTTAATTTTAATTTTAATTTAAATATTTTTGTTTTTTTATTTTTATTTTTATTTTTATTTTTCATGTCTTGATATTGTTTGAACGTAATTACGAAGAGTGAATTACAAAGCATGAATGGTAAAATTGACATGGATAGTATAATTTACATGAATGGTAAAATTGACATGGATAGTAAAAATGATTTAACAGTTAAGAACGTGAAGTTGCTTGACACTACTTTGCGAGATGGTTCTTATGCAGTCGACTTTCATTTTTCGAGCAAGTTAGTTATAGAACTGTTGAAAAAGCTAAATGAAGCTTCAGTTGAACTCATTGAGGTAGGGCATGGATTAGGTCTTGAAGCCGAATTAACCGGAGTAAGAGAATGTAATATTGATATCGAAGAATGGAGTAAGCTTTGTAATCAATATCTTAGTACGTCATCTTGGGGAATGTTTGTTCAACCCAAGTTTAGTCGATTATCAACAATGGATTGGCTATGTAAAGAAGGGATGACTTTTATTCGCGTTGGAATGGAAGCACAAAATACAATAAATAATCTTGATTATATTGAGGCGTGTCTCAAGTTTAATAAGGATGTTTATTTAAATATAATGAAAACAAGTAACATTACTCCTTGTGAATTAATGCAATATTTAGATGTAATCCCTAAAGAGATTAAAGGGGTTTATATTGTTGACTCATGCGGGACAATGTTACCTTCTAGCATAGAAGCATACGTACATGCCGTTAAGGGCCATTACGAAAATGTTGGATTCCACGGACACGATAACCTAGGCATGGCAAACGCCAATAGTTTAGCAGCAATAAAGGCGGGAGCAACAATCGTTGATGGCACTCTCAGTGGAATAGGAAGAGGAAGTGGTAATGCTTCTACCGAGTCATTAGCCGCTATATTAACCTCCCAAAATAAAGGAAACTACAATTTGAAAGAGCTATGTAAACTGGCAGATTATTGCGTTAAACAATTGGATGTTATCCCATGTGATCGGTACTTCCAGATTCTTGGAGGTGTATTCGGGGTACATACCAGCTTTTTCCCTCTGGTTGAACAGTTATCCAATGAATTTCAAGTTAATTCCTCGTCTGTAATGAAGCTTGCATCTCAAATATCCCCATTTGGTATAAAAGAGTCAGATATAAGGCGGGCAGCTAAGAAACTTGCATCGGAACAATGCGAATTAAACTAAAAAATTAAGGAATATAAAATGAAGTTAGCGAATATAAAAAATAATGAATTTACAAGCAAGTTTATCAAACCCCAAGGACGCAAATGGCAGAGCTTACCTGATAAGTATTGCTCTTTACCATTAATCGAAATTCTTAATAACCGTGATTTCAGCAATCTTACCGATGGACAGTTGTTAGGTTCCGAATTTGACGATACTGAAATTGATCTAACAAAAGCAACTTCTATTGTTGCTCCACAGGCGAATATCTGGGGAGCAGGACTCAATTTTAACACTCACGCTAGTGACTTAGAGGCGCAACAACCAACCTCAGGGCCAGGTTCGTATTTACGACCAAATAGCTGCTTGATCAATAACGGTGAAGATATTGTGTTACCAAACCAAAGCAAACGTGTTACAGCTGAAGCTGAGTTAGGTCTAGTGATCGGCAAGCCCTGTAAAAATGTTCCTAGACATAAATGGGCTGACGTTGTTGTGGCTGTGACTACAGTTTTGGATATGACGGCAGAGGATGTCATCAGAGAGAATCCTAGATATATACCATGGGCTAAGGGCTTTGACACCTTTTGCAGTATTGGTCCTCAGCTTGTGACACTCGATGAGCTGGAGCTGAGTGAACTTAAACAGCTGCGAATTTCAACAATACGTAATGGCGAAACAATCGCATCAGCTCAGGTTTCCCAAATGCGTTATAACCTTGGGTATCTCGTTGAGTATTTTACAGCTGGAAGAACTTTATCTCCTGGGACGGTGATTTGTACGGGCACACCAGGTGCTGCAGTTATTAAACCCGGCGATGTAATAGAAGCACATGTCGAGAAAGTGGGGCGTCTGTCACACCGAGTTAGATAATATCTGTAAAACTACTATCATTAGGAATCTTTAAAATGAAGGAACAAATAAATACTCTACTAAGCGTACTTGAGCAAGTTTTTCAAAGTCATCCAGAGTGTCCCGCATTAGAAACGAGCCAAGGTGTCTTAACTTATGCTGATTTAGATCAACTAACTGAAAAGCTGGCAAATATCTTTAGTAAAATTACTGAAGCTGGTGAGTTTGTTGGCATTGAGGCTGCTAAAGATGCGTACGTGATTGTGGCTATGGTCGCTGCACTCAGAGCTCAACGCCCTTTTATCGTAATCGACCCTCGAGATAGCGAAGCATCAAACCAAAAGAAAATAAAACTATTGCGAGTCAAGGTGTTAGCCATCAAGGGTGAGCAATTTGGAGAAGTTGAACTATCTAGCCCTTTAAAATATTTATCGGCAGAGGAAATTGCCGAACAGTATGTGCGTGACGATTTAATGCCATTTTCTAGTATCTATGCCATTTACACATCGGGTTCGACTGGCGAACCTAAATGTGTGCTCATTGAAAAAGAGGCTTTAGCCTCAGTTATTTTTGACCATGTTGAAAAACTTGAGCTTAGTGTTGAAAGTCGAACATTACAGTTTTCACGGTTAACATTTGACGGTTGTATTACTGAAATTTTTTGGACACTAACTGCGGGTGCCTGTTTAGTGGTTTTAGATGAGCTTTATTTGATGCCTGGTGCAACTCTGCAAGCTACGCTAGAAGAATTTAAAATAACACACTTAAAAACAACACCTTTTGCACTGACGATGACTGAACCGACATCCAAAATGGACATCCTGCATGTGGTAAATGGTGGCGGAGCATGCCGACAAGCGATGATCAAAGCTTGGTCAAAATACGCATCTTTTCATAATGCTTACGGCACTACAGAAACCACCGTCTGTAATTTACTAACGAAGCCTTTAAATTGTGAACAATGCCTTGACGGAATCCCCTTGGGAGATATTGTCGGTGATTGTGCCTATGA
>CAYQUC010000134.1:0-7280 GCA_964420605.1 uncultured Thioalkalispiraceae bacterium
GGTAGTGTTAAATTTACTTGGCCCTAGTAGTGAGTCTGAAGATAAAAATATTTTAATGGATGTCGATAAAAGTTATGCTGGTTATACTCATATAGCATTAAAAGTAAAGTCATTAAAAGATACTGAAGCACATTTCAATAATCTCGGGTATGAAATAACGGAACGATTTAGTTTTAAAGACATGACCGCATTGTTTATTCGAGACCCTGATAAAAATGTCATTGAGTTTGATGAATATCCAGGAGACAGTCCTGAAAGTAGGCTAATTTAATAGATATATTTTGACTATTGTACGATGATTAGTTAATAATCATCGTGTGATATTTTTTAGCGTAATATAACTGGTTACTACACGATATGAAAATTATACTTATTTATTTTGTTACAATTTTTATTTTCGGCTGCACAAATGAATATGACGAGGTAGAAGACAGTAATAAAAAATCAATGTCAAAAATAATCGAAGAAAATACTGTCTGGCCATATGAAATAAAAGGTGATATTGAGTTTATTGATTGTGGTTTTAACGGTAACGACAATGAAATACCTAGTTGGTGTGTCGGTATGATGGATACTGACATAATTGAAGGTTTTGACGATGATGTATCAATACAGACTTGAGGTCATGAAATTATTCAAAAAAATAATATTGATGTTGATAATACCAAAAAAATTGCTGTGTTAATCGAAAAAACAAATAAAATTCAAGGCGAAAGTGATTGTACCGTAGGTGAATTTAGTAAGGTTGAAATTGGAAGCGAGGTATATCGGATAATAAGCATGAAGTATTACAAATAGTAGTTCTAATAAAAGTCTTAATGTCGATTTGGTAATGCAGTGTTAGTTGAATAAAAATAATGCAAAAAAATGAACTTTGAACTCAAACTAAGTTGTAGTGAAAATATTAACGAAGTAGTGGCTTTATTAAAAAGATCGATTATTGAGCTTTGTGGTCCTGATTACGGAAATGATAAAACGATTCTTAGCGAACGGGTAAAAAATAAAACAGAAGAAAATGTCATTAAATGGATTGAAAATAAAAAAACATATTCTGTTACCGCTGTAGCTGGAAATAGTATTGTTGGTTTTGGTTTATCAAATGTCGATGGAGAAATATTACTCTTGTACGTACTACCGGAATATAACAGGAAAGGAATCGGTAGAACGATATATCAATATATTGAGAAGCTATTATTACAAAATAATGTTACTAAAATCGTAGCTTATAGCACAATTACGGCTAAACCATTTTACACTGCTATGGGATTTAGTCAGTTTGGTGTTTCAGTTAAAGTAGGTAAGTTTGAAGGGGAATTTCCACTTGAAAAAAACATCACTCTTTAAATATATAATCTAGGTAGATTCAAAATACAATGCTCATTTTTTATCATGCCATAATGAAGAGTGTTCCAATTTTTAAAAGTAGCATTTTAACTATACATAATAGGAAAACTAATGAAAAAAAAATTTATGTTAGTAATTTTAATTAGCTTGATACCGACGGTTAGTATAGCTGATCTTTCTGAACATGGTCGCGATGTAACTAAATTAACACCAATTGAAACTTTATCCCCAGAGTTACGACAATTATTGTCCAGTGAAATGAAAGCATTACAGGAAGGTATGATGTCAATCATTCCAATGTATATTTCTGGTCAGTGGGGTAACATTGAAGCGACTGCTAAAAAAATGAAGGATAGTTATATACTAAAGCAACAGCTCAGTAAAAAGCAGTTAAAAGAATTGCATACAATGTTACCGCAATCTTTCATTAAAAAGGATAAAGAATTTCATTATTTAGCGGGTATGCTTGAGCATGTAGCCAAAGAAAAAAAGGTTGAGCTGATTAATTTTTACTTCTCTGAATTGACTAAATCTTGTGTTGGCTGTCATAGTGATTTTGCAATTCATAAATTTCCTAAATTAAAATCTGATGAGGATAAGGGCGATGATCATCATTAAATTGAATATGCGACTAGTTAATTGGCATATTTGTTACAAATGAATACATAAAATACTGTTAATTATTTTAGAATCTAGCACTATCGAGTACAGTAATTAAATAATGAGTATAATCATAAGCTTATGTTTAAAGTAAGTATTTAATGTATAAAGGTAAATCATGGCGCAAGTAAAAATTTACGGACTAAAAGAGTTTGTTGTTAAAGTAAGAACGCAGTTGTCCAGTGCAATTCACGAATCATTACAAGCGGTATTTGGTTTGCCTAAAAACAAACGATTTCATCGTTATATTTTACTGGATAAGGATAATTTTATGTATCCGTCGGATAGAACTGATAATTACATTATTATTGAATTATCCTTATTTGAAGGTCGAACAGTTGAGACAAAAAAAAATTTAATTAGAATGTTATATTTAAAAATTAATGAACAAACGGGTATTAGTCATCAGGATATCGAAATAACAATTTTTGAAACACCTAGAACAAATTGGGGCATTCGAGGTGTTCCTGCTGATGAGTTAGCGTTAGATTATAAGGTAACGATTTAATTATATAATTTTAAATGAGAACTTTAGGACTTATTGAACATAACAAAAATTGGTCTCATCAATTCGAAACAGAAGTGTCGGAAATTGTCGCTATTAAAAATTTAGGTATCATAGCGGCCTACCATATTGGTAGCACTGCAATAGTGGCAATAAAAGCAAAGCCAGTAATTGACATTATGTTAGAAGTCCATGACCTGCGTGTTATTGATAAACACAATAGCAGTTTTAATAAACTGGGTTATGACTCTAAAGGTGCGTTAGGAATTATAGGTCGACGATTTTTTCAAAAAGGTGAAAGCTATAGAACACATCACCTACACATTTATCAATCAGGAAATCACGAGATAGAACGACATCGGTTATTTGTTGAGTTTTTGAATTACTTTCCTCACAAAGCGCTTGAATATGAAAAACTAAAAATGATATTAATGGATAAATTTTCGAAAGATCCACAAAAATACAGTAGTGGTAAATCAACATTTATACACAGGATTGATACTGAAGCTAAGAACTGGAAAAAACTATCATCAATATTAAAATAAGCGATAATATGGATATTCTGGACTACAAAAAATTATTACCCGAGACTAACGAACCATGGGCTAGTGTAATTGCAGGTTCAATAAATCAAAATACAATTCGGATTCGTTCCATGGCCAACATTGAGGTTAAATGGCATATCCATGATGATAGTGATGAATTTTTTATGGTACTTGAAGGTAGTGTTTTTATTGACACTGAACACGGTATTAATGAGTTGCGAGAAAAAGAATTTTTTATTGTAGCGGCAGGTATTAAACACCGGGTGCGAACTGAAGACAGTTGTAAGTTATTAGTTATTGATAACTATAAAACTACTGTAGCGTAATAGGGGGGGAGCTGTGACAGACATAATAATCAGACCGGCTGAAACATCTGATTTTCCTGATATAAGCAAGCTTTATAATCAGATTGATGAAATGCACCATCAGGCATTGCCTGATTTATTTAAAACTGTTGAAGAAATAGATCGAAAAAAAGATTATTTTAATTCGATAATTTCAAAAAATAATAATTTGTATTTGGTTGCCGTTAAAAATAACGCCATCGTGGGTTTAGTTCAAGCTGAAATACGAAGCACACAGCATCCTTTTGTTATCGATTATGAATATGGTCAGATAGTAGAGATTGTCGTTGATTCAGCTTTAAAAAGACAAGGAATTGGAGAACGCCTTATAACTCATTCTCACGATTGGCTACTGAAACATGGTATTGGCGAAGTCAATTTGACTGTTTTTAATTTTAATCAAGAGGCTAAAGCATTTTATAAAAGCTTAAAATATCACTCTAAACACATAACAATGACGTGTAAAATAACAGATTAATAGCGGTAATTTTATGACAAGAGTAGGGCAACAATACGAGTCTAATAATTTCTTTGGTATTGGTATTTTAAATAATGTTGATGAGTTAAATATTGGAACGTTATGGCGTTCAGCTTTCATTATGGGGGCATCGTTTATTTTTACTATAGATAAAAAATACAAACCAGAAAGCAGTGATGTCACTAGGGCGTGGACAAAAATTCCGTTGTATCATTATAAAACAATTGACGATTTAAAATCTCATTTACCGTATTCAACAAAATTAATTGCGATAGAACTGAGTGATGAGTCGATACCGCTCGCAGAGTTTGAACATCCTGATAGGGCTATTTACTTGCTTGGTAATGAGCAAAGTGGTTTATCTAAAAAAGTGCTTAGTGAGTGTCATTCTATTGTGTCGTTACCGGGTAATTTTAGTTTGAACGTTGCGGTTGCCGGCAGTATTTTATTGTATGATCGACTCTGCAAATTACCAACTATACTTCCTGCATAGACATAATGCACAAGATTCCGAGAATTCCAGTATTCATTATTTCACTGTTCTTTTTTCTTGGCAGCATGGGACATTTTTTTGCTCCTGAGTTTTTTATTTTGGCAATGCCAGATTATTTAAATTATCATCGGGAATTAGTACAAGTTAGTGGTGTATTTGAATTGTTAGGTGCGATTGGAATTTTAATTCCAAAAACACGATTACTTGCAGGTTATGGCCTAATTTTATTATGTGTTGTTGTTTTTCCGGTTAATATCAACATGGCCTTGCATCCCGAAAACTTTACAAATTTATCCGGAATAACATTGTACATTCGATTACCACTTCAAATTGT
Source organism: uncultured Thioalkalispiraceae bacterium (assembly GCA_964420605.1). GTDB lineage: Bacteria > Pseudomonadota > Gammaproteobacteria > UBA6429 > Thiohalophilaceae > CAYQUC01. The sequence goes on from CAYQUC010000134.1 coordinate 4,704, forward strand.
ATTCATTTGGTTTATTTGGTGGGCTATCAAAATTGAGCGTCATGCTAAAAAGGGAAAATGAAACACTATAATAAAGGAAGATTAAATGCTTCAGTTAAAAGTAAATTCAGATATTAATTTAATCGCTATGCATGATGAAATTGTGGATGAGTTATATTCATTAGTTGTGGCGAACAAAAAATATCTTAGTCAATGGCTGGATTGGCCAACAATGACGAACACCCGTGACGATACAAAATTATTCGTCAATAGCACCATAACGGGTTTTTCTTTAGGAACTTCACTTAATTGTGTAATACAGTATCAAGATAAAATTGTTGGTGCTATTGGTTTTATAGAAATAGTTAAGCCTTTGCAAAAAGCAGAAATTGGCTATTGGCTTGCATCCGACTATCAAGGTAAGGGTATTGTGACGACATCATGTAAAACACTAATTAAATATGCTTTTAGTGACTTGAATGTTAATTATATTCAATTTTCAGTTGCTTCAGAAAATTGGGCCAGTCAAAAAGTGTGTGAGCGATTAGAGCTGAATTTTGAAGGAAATATACGCAATGCTGAAAACATTAATGGCCGCATTGTTGACCATGTGATATATGGATGTTATAAAAAATGAATATCAGAAATGCAGTTGATGATGATGCTAATAGTATTGCAATAATACAGGTATTAGCATGGCGTTCTGTCTATCAGGGTAGTATGCCTGAAAATTATTTAAACTCATTATCTGTTGATTTAAAAACAAAGCGCTGGCATGAAATATTAGCTGAAAAAAATTCAGGCGTTAACATAGTTGTTGAATATAAAGGTAGTGTTGTTGGTTTTTGTGTCTATGGTCCGGCGAGAGACGATGACTTGTCCGAGCTAAATGTTGCTGAATTGGTTGCGATTAATATATTACCTGAGTATTGGCGAATGGGTTTAGGTCTTAAACTTGTTGAATATGTTGTTGATATTTCTCGACAAAAAAAATGGACTTCACTTTATTTGTGGGTGGTTAAAGACAATAATCGCGCAATTTGTTTTTATGAGTCAATGTCTTTTAAATTTGATGGTGTTGAGAAAGTTGATAATACATTAACAGGTTATGATTTATGTGAAATACGCTACGTTAAAAAATTAATTTGATAATTTTTTATAAAATTATAGGGGAATACATTTGATGAATTTAAATGAGATTCAGGCTTGTGAAGAAAAATTAAAAGTGGCTATGGTACAATCAGACTTATCTGTACTCGATGAGTTAATGTCCCCAGATTTATTATTTACAAATCACCTTGGCCAACTGATGAGCAAACAAGATGATTTGGCAATGCACCAATCTGGTGTTTTGGATATATCGACAATATTACTGTCAGAACAAAAAATAAAATTTTATGATGCTATTGCGGTTGTTTCAGTACAAGCACGTATTAAAGGTAATTTTAACGGCGAAGAATCGGAAAACAATTTTCGATTTACGCGCGTTTGGTTAAAACAGCCTAATGATCGCTGGCAGGTTGTTAATGGTCATTCGAGTATTGTTGGGTGATAAATAAGTATTTTTAATTTATAACTTTATTCAGGATAGATTCAGTATCCGTTATTTATAATTCTATGAATATATTACGATTAATTCTAATCGTTAATTAAATGGCATATTGAATTATGAATTTTAAACAATTACGCAATGTTATATTACTGGTGTTTATTGTCTCATTGTTAAATGCATGTGCATTTATTCCTAAAACCATTCCAGTTACTACAACTGAACAGTCAACTTGCGATATGGCAACGAGTGAATGGGATCTTGATGTGGTTGCTTTGGGTGGTGTAAATTCACATTGTGATAGTGAAGGTTGTTTAGCTGTGTTAGTTGCGGTCCCTGTTGTTACGTTTGCAGTGTCACTGCCGATAGTCGCTGTGGGTAATGCGATTCATTTTATCGAAAGACAATTCCGATGTAATTAATTGCAGCACTACTGGCAAATACAAACAGATACAACTAGTTTAGCTTATCGTGATTGTAAAAAAATAGCATACTTAGTAGTATGGGCTGCCAAAATACGACTGTAGACAAATTACTATAATAGGATAAATCATGAGTGCTGATGCCACGAAAGAACTAAATAGCGAAACCACTGCTATTTGGAAAAATCATATTACTATTCCAAATACCCCAAAAGGATTTACTTTAAGAACAACTTACCCAAACAATCCAGATGGTGCAGAAGTTATGCTCGAACGTTGGAGTGCGGGATCTGAAGAACCGCCTCATTCTCATCCGGGTGATGATATGACGGTTGTGGTTGAGGGTAAAATGGCGATTCAATTTTATACTAAACCCGCGGGTAGTCTTATACCCGATGGCGAAATCTTTATTTTAAGCGCAGGCGATACTGGTTATATAAAATCAGGTAGGATTCATGACGCAAAGTACATTGAAGATTGTAAGCTAGTCTATGTTCACGATAAGGCTTTTGGTTTCACTGCTGAGTGATCACTGAATGTTGTATTGAAATACAGGCTGTAATTTTAAATTTTCAGATAAAGTCTAAACTGTTTATTCATAGCTTCGGAGCGGTATTATCTGCTATA
>CAYQUC010000135.1:0-7221 GCA_964420605.1 uncultured Thioalkalispiraceae bacterium
CGGTTGAAAGTGCCATCATCATTGCATACATCTAAAAAGCTCAGTAATACCGAGCCTTTTTTCATGGCATCAATCTCTCCTAGTTCGGGTTTATGAATTTTGCACACAACGTCGGCTGACAGTGCATCACCTTTGTCGACAATTTCTGCGCCGGCAGTTTGATAGGCATCATCGGTGAAGTGTGATTCTAATCCGGCTGATTTTTCAATAATGACATTGAAACCGCGGTCACACATTTTTTTTACTGAATCTGGTGTAGCTGCAACACGTGTTTCTAAATTTTTATTTTCCTTTGGGATTCCTATGAACATAAACCCTCCTGATTGGATTAAAGTTAGCGATAATTCGCGAACTCAGACAACCACTTTATCCGAGTAAGGCTTAAGGAATAGTCTAACTAGTTCCGATCAGTATGGGATTTGTTCACAGTTTGAGTATATAGTGCACTTAAAAATTTAAAACTGATAAGGAAAACACAGTTTTGAAGATTAAAATAATATAATAAATTTATTTTATAATTATATTAATAATTTTTAATCAATTTTTAAACTGAGTATAAAAACTCGAAACGTATCGAATTTAATGGTGATATGTTGTTATAAAATAATTTTTTTAGGTTTTCTGTTGCTTAAAATATTTTCCTCAAATATTTTCTTCACGGCGTAATGTTAAAACTTCGTAACCACTATCGGTTACTAAAATTGTATGTTCCCATTGCGCGGATAACTTTTTATCTTTAGTCACAGCAGTCCACTTATCGGATAACACCTTAACGTCTTTTTTACCGGCATTAAGCATGGGCTCAATCGTAAAAGTCATTCCGGGTGTTAAAATTTTACCTTGACCGCGATCGCCATAATGCAACACATTGGGTTCTTCGTGCATTTTTAATCCGATACCGTGACCACAAAAATCTTCGACCACAGTATAGCCGTGTGCAATGGCGTGTTCTTCAATAGCAAAACCAATGTCGCCCAGTGTCGCGCCTGGCTTTACTTCTTTAATGCCCAAGTACAAACTTTCTTGTGTAATACGCACTAACCGTCTTGCCTCAGCCGACACATCGCCGGCAAGAAACATCTTGCTGGTATCCCCATGATAGCCATCTTTTTCAACGACTAAATCAACATTTAAGATATCGCCGTTTCTTAGCTTTTTATTTTTCGGAATACCATGGCAAACGACCTCATTAATCGAGATGCACGCTGTTTTGGGATAACCGTGGTAACCCAAGCAAGCCGGATTTGAATCATTATCCAGAATAAAGTCATGTATTAAGGTATCGAGGTATTCAGACGTTACGCCAGGTTTAACATGTTCGGCAACCATCTCTAATGCTTGTGCCGCAATCTTACCTGCTACACGCATTTTATGTATTGCATCACTGTCTTTTTTATCTGTCGCCATTAACATGTTAGTAAATCCTCACTTCCATTAATATACACCTATAGTCTCAATTATAACTGCATTTAGTCCCATTTAAAGGTCATTGTACCAATTATTAAAAAAACCACACTCATTATTACTAGTGTAATTATCTGACTACTAACATCGGCTAAAGTTGCACCGTCGGTCATAATGGCGCGAATCGCATCGAGCATGTGTGTTAATGGCAAGATTTTTGAAAACGCGACAATATACGGGTGAGCGCCTTCTAGTGAGAACCAAACACCCGATAGAATCATCATCGGAAACGATATCAAGTTCAACACACCATTGGCGAGTTCTTCACTTTTCATCCTAGTCGCCATCATTAACCCTAAGGATATTAACGACACAGTGCCTAGCGCAAAAACGACGAACATTGAAAAATACGAGCCTTCCACAAAAATATCAAACACCCAGTCACATACCGCAAAAACGCTGCTGGTCACAATCATAATGAGCAATAAACGTGACAATACTTGAGCGCACAAAAATTCAAATGCTGTTAACGGGGTTGCTTTTAATCGTTTCAATACGCCATTTTTTCGGTAGCGCACTAATACATAACCCACGCCAAACAAGCAACCGAACATCATGTTCATGCCTAATATGCCGGGCAACACCCAATCAACATAACGAATTTCACGACCAACAACAGTTTGTCGTAATGCTTGTTGAGCTTTATTATCCGTTCGTGATGACCACATTAATCGTTCAATTAAATAACCCTTGGACGATTCAGTATTGATCCAATAAATATTATTTTTATTGGCATTTATCACCATGTCGAGTTGGTGATGACGAAGTTTATCAATTGCATTATCCAAATCAATAATCGGAATAAATTCAATGTGCTTTAATTGGTAAAATGGATCGTGTTGTTGTGATAGTGGTAAATCACTATAGACAGCAACTTTGTATGCCTCTGTCCCACCTTCATCAAATATATAAGCAAAACCAAAGACTAAAAAAAATGGCAGTAAAATACTCCAGGCCAATGCACTCTTGTCTCGAATAAATTCGATGTTACGTGCGTGAAAAACTGCTATAAATCGCTTCATTTAACTTCGTATCTCTTTACCGGTAAGTTCAATAAATAAATCATCCAAATTTCGAGAACGAATCTCTAATTTGGCCAAACTAATTTTTTCTTGATCAAGCAACATAATTGTTTGGTGGACGTTATCGGTATGAATTGTTATAAACTCATCGTGTTCAGATATCTTAAGATTAAAGCGCTTGGCATCAATGGTAAAATCCTGCTTAGGAAGTTGTAGCAAGATATCATCAAAGTGTTCGTTTAATAAATTTCTAGGAGTCCCTTGTGCAATGATATTGCCCTTATCCATGATTATAATTTCATCACACAAATACGATGCTTCTTCCATATAGTGGGTGGTTAAAATAATGGTTTTATTTTTGGCTTTAATTGACTGAACTAATTCCCAAAAATTTCGTCGCGCTTGAGGATCAAGCCCCGTGGTTGGTTCATCTAGAAATATAATTTTAGGATCGTTAATTAATGCAATAGCTAATAGCAATCGTTGTCGTTGACCACCCGAGAGTTTTTTATTGTCTTGATCAAGGTAATCGGATAACGAACATAATTCAATAAGCTCATCAACATTGGCTGTTTTCTGATATAAATTTTTAAACAGCATCAAAGTTTCTTTCACCGTTAAGAAATCTTGTAGTGCTGTTGACTGAAATTGTATACCCGACTCTTGTTTAAATTTTGAACCTATCTTGTTGCCGTAATATAAAATTTCACCTGAGTTGGCTTTAGTGATGCCTTCTATAATTTCAATCGTTGTGGTTTTTCCTGCTCCATTAGGGCCTAATAAACCAAAACACACGCCTTCTTCAATTGAAAACGAAATATTATTTACAACCGTCTCGGTATTATATTTTTTAATGAGGTTTTTAATTTCTAACAGATTTTTCATATTCGCCATTCTACCGGAATATGAACTTTAAATTAGGTCATTTTTATCAATTAATACCTTAATTTATTTAAATTAGATTAGTGGTTCTTCAAGGTTTGAGGAATGATCTTGCTTCGACGTGTTGCTCATCTTCGACACTGCAAAAGGAAGTTTAACCGACTTGCTGAGATAATTGCCTAGCAGGTAATCACAACCGAGAACACATAATGTTTCAAACATGTCGAATGTAATAACTTCTTCAGCCAAAACTTTTAAACCATTTTTATGTGCCAATTCACAGATACAACGAACCAAAATTTGATTACTTTCTTTAACGTTAATATTTTCAGTCAATTTTTTGGACAGTTTGATACTTTTAATTGAGTGATGCGGTAACTCCACCATCAACTCAAATGATGAACCAAAATTGTTTATTATAATGCTTATTTCATTCTCGCTTAGTCGGTTCAAAGTATTACGAATATGTACATTGTCATTCATAACTGATTTTTCAGACAAGGCTATTTTGACATTATTTTTTGTTACACCATAATCATCCAAACATTGCATTAGATAATCGACTAAACTGATATCTTGTAAATCCCATGTTGTTAAATTGATAATGATACAAATATTTTCATTGTTTGATTTAATTTCTGCAATGCTGCGTATTGCAATATCAATAACCCATAAATTCATTTTTTTACTAAAACCAATTTGCAGCATTTCATGAAAAAATTGCTCAGCATGTAATACGCCGTATTTTGGGTGTCGCCAATTTATTATCGTTTCAAAAGCATACAGTTGATTTTCAGTATCATAGACACATTGATACTCTAAAAAAAACTGCTCATTAGCCAGTGCATGTTGCAACTCTGATGCCAGTGAAATTTTATTAACATAGAGCTCATCGTCATCTGGATTATAAACCGTATAGACTTCGTTAGTGCTTTTTGAAACATACATCGCCATATCAGCATGACGCATTAGTGTTTCTGAATCTTTGCCATGCTCAGGATAAATAGCAACACCAATACTCGATGATATATAAAGATTGTGACCTTGTATTTTAAACTCGTACTCTAATGCAGAGTGTATTTTCTTTGATATTTCTTCTACTGTATTCTCTTGTAGCTCGGATAACAATACCGAAAACTCATCACCACCCAAACGTGCTAATGTGTCTGATTTTCTAAGTACATTGCTCATCCTAGTGCTGACGTTACACAACAATTCATCACCAACACTATGACCAAGGGTGTCGTTGACATCTTTAAATTTATTTAAATCTAAAACAAATAAGGCAAATTTTGACTCATTACGTTCTGAGGTTTTAATCGTTTCATTCACTCTATCGAGTAATAAATTACGGTTTGGAAAATTGGTTAATGAGTCGTGCAACGCAATATATTCCAATTCACGTTGGCGACTGTGTACCTGATTCTGCATTTCATTTAATGCCAAAATAAATTCATTCATTTCAGCATTATTCACTTTTGATTCAATTAACGCTAAATCAGTGCTTTTTCCATTTTGTAACTTTTCGGCTATTAGTGAAATGGGGATTAATAAGGAGTGATCAATAACCCAATAGACAACAGTAAAAATAATAACAAACACAAAAATTAATAACCATAAATACGTATAAACATTATCACTGACTTTATACTGTGAGTCTAAATAGGCTTCTGATGAAATATTTAAACTGTTTTGAATAATTTTTAAATTAGTTTGAATCTCTTCGATAATTGGATACACTTCATCTAAAATAACGGGTAAATCACTTCGCCATGACTCATTTTGTCCAATCTCTTTAACTTGTTTAAAACCATGTTCCCAAGTCTTAAGTTGCTGTTTCATGGTATTAATGCTATCTCCGGCAAGAAAGCCCATTTCAGGTTTGTCTTTTAATATGCTTAATTTGCTATCCAAAATAGTATGTATGTCTTTTAAGTATTGCTCGATATTTTTTAATTGCGACTCTCTAGATTCAATAAACATATCACCCATTTTATTGATCATGAATAATCGAAACTTACTCACTAATCGTTGAAATTTATCGCGCACCGACTGAAATAAATCATAAATTTCAAGATTTAAAGGGGTATGCCCCTTAGTATCTTCAATCGCTATATTGACTGCTTGTATAAAATTTTTATGGGTTTGAAACATTGAATCGTCATCAATTTTTATAGCCGGGTACATTTCTATGCTGTCTGCCCGAATATTCATTAACTTTAAAGACGCTAAAGAAAATCGTTGAATTAGGGTGTTTAAATAGCGACTCTCATCAATCAGATTATTATCGATAATCCATTTGCTGTTGATAATTCGAGATAACAATTGTTCAGCTTTAGTTAATTCAGTAAAAAAATGCAGTCGATATTTTTTTTCAGGATCGAGTAAATACAAATCTAAAATTCGTGAAGCTTCATTAATGTGCCTTGCAAGCTCATTGCTGTCATTAGAGACATCAGCTCGCATACGGCTACTCATCAGCAAATTTGAACTGCTGCCGTGAAAAGAATACTGGACAAAAATACCCGTAACCAATAACACCACTGTTGTTACAATAACAATAGTGAAATAACGTTTTCGTATGCTGATCGAATGCGGCATGTATGGATGAACGCTTTTATTATAAGTTACATTAAAGTGCATTGAGTATAGTAATGTTTAACCAATAAACAATACCGTCAACAACGTTAAAACAATATCAACTGTATAATAATCTACTCATAATTACTGACAATAAACAGTAACTCCATTGCATTTATTAAAATAAAGTAGAGTAAAACGAATGGTATGAAATTTGATGGCTATCGCATTGCGATTAAAAGCAATACTTTAAGTGTGTAAAATAGAATACTGAAGGATTAAGAATTAAAGATAGTGATAACTACCTGTAATTTAAGTTTAGAATTTTGATCCAGCTTACCCCCCCGAGCGCCAACCATAACTCATCACTACAACTACAAGCCGCTATCACTAGTAAACCCTATAAATAAATAACCGACTTGTTATTATTTATATTTTAAAACAAAACAACATAAACAGAACTTAAAACTACCTGTCTAATTTCATCCATAAAACGCTGCATTAACTGCAAGGGGTAAAACTCAATTGATCAATCCGTGATAACCTATGACAAGTGCAAAATAAAATTCTCAGTAACACTCCAGAAAATTACTGTGCTATCTTAAACCTAGTGTGCCAAGTTAAGTGCAAATTTGCAACAATAAGATTAAAGTGGAAATAAGTATGTTGTTATTATTTATCAGATAATTAATAAATTCGATGAATATTTTTGAAAAATCACCTCATAAAACCGATTAAATCGATACTACCAATTAAATGTTATATGTACTAAACAGATTTCACTGCATGTTATTTTTAAATAAAATATAAAATAACCCCCTTCACAAATTAAAAATTAAAATCTAACTAAAATTATTTTGTTACCTAGTAATAAATAAGCAGTCCAAATACGCATCTGACAATTCGCCCTAGCTCCGTGCAACAAACTCGAGTAACACAAGCCTAATTAAGTTCAATATTGTTAAATAACACTAAATAAATCGTAACATATTCAATATTATCATCAAGTATAATTGCTTATTTAAATAGGTGTTATACACTATAAATATAAGATAAATATAATAATAATAACCAGAGTCTGTCTCAATCCCCATATTTGAACAACTCACGTACTTTTTACGATCAATCCAAATCACTCACTATGACACAGCACCACGCTGTTTAAGTGTTAATTAACGAGGGAAGTTTAATGAAATTAAAAAAATGTATGATCGTAATTATTCTATTTTTAATGTCCAATGCAGCAAATGCTCAGGCCATGCGCACGAATAAC
>CAYQUC010000136.1:0-7153 GCA_964420605.1 uncultured Thioalkalispiraceae bacterium
TAATTGCGAAAATGCGGGCATTTTCATCCACATTTAAAGATGAAATTAAAAGACAAGATAGATGGCAATAGAGGATTTTATTTAACATAATGTTTATCGGCAGCAATGAGATACATTCTTTTTATAGACAATGTTAAATGGCATTTGTATCATGTTTGGCACGGGTGAAGATTTTATTGGGAAAGATAAAATCGTACAAACATAATTCAAATAGGGAGACTGTTGCCAGTGCTGAAGATAAAAAGAGTCATTAATACAATAATAATTTTAGGTTCGTCTTTGTCGATTTTGTCGTGCGGCGGCGGTAGTGACAGTTTGCCTCAAGCGGATCAAACTGGACCGGTTGTTGTGTCTGTTGAACCAGCAGAAAATCAACTCGATGTTCTTGAAACTGACAGTATTCGTATTCAATTTAATGAAGCGATTGATGAAACAACAATTCAAGTTTCTTCCAGTATTGTTATTAAAAAAATCGATGGCGCACAACCAATAACCTTAGACGCTCCAATTAGCTCCTACGCCTACGTAGCAAATACAAACACGCTGACATTCACTCCGAAAGGATCGGCGCTTAAAGTTAATTCACGTTATCAAATCTTAGTTCGTAATATTGTTGACACTGCGGGCAACATGATGGCTGATAAAACATGGGAGTTTGAAACCATCAGCAATCCGGGCGGCACAATAAATCCTAGAAACGGCACTTTAGGTGCTTCACCAGCATCGACTATTACTGTTGTGTTTACAAAACCAATGGATATATCCAGTTTAATGGTTATTGATCAGGCAACTAATGAACAAAACCCGATTAATTTTATTTTGACAGAAGCTTCTGTGGTAATACCAAATAAAAATATACTGTTTAGTTATAACTCGCAGTCGAATACTGCTAGCTATAGCTTAAAAACAACAACGCCGAACCAATATGGTTTTAAAATATCAACAACCTATCAAGCTGTTCTGTCTAATTTAGCGATGGGGTTGAATGGAATACGCTTAACCAAAGATATTTCGACATCATTCGTCACCGGTGTTAATAAAGGTATTGGAGCACGTCCAGCTGGTCCAAGTACTGTATCGGCAACTGCTAAAAATAGTACGGCAACAATTTTGTGGGACGCGGTTAGCGGTAATGCGATTAGTTATAACGTCTACGTCTCTAACGATGGCGGCGTTAATTTTGAATCGATTTTTACCAATATTCAAGGCACTGTTCAAGCCACAAATAAATTGAGTATCGATTTCACGATTGTTGCTGGAAAACCCTATTTATTCGCTGTAACAGCAGTACAAGCAGATGTTGAAAGCCTGTTTACTATTGCTAGTGAAACCGTTTTAGTGACTATTGTAGCCAAACCAACAGGTGTTTTATTAAAAATTTCAACGACTAACACTGGTTTATCGACAGCCATTATTGAGTGGAATTACATTAGTAATATTAAATACAATTTACTGATGTCAGTTGATGGCGCTGCATTTACTCTGGTTGGTGCTGGTGGTATTACCGGTCCGGTAGTTGGTGTTACACCGAATCAAAAAATTCAATTTACGCATAACATTGTGACCGATAAATCACATCAGTATCAAATTGTTGCAGTAAATTCACAGGGGATTAAGAGTGCGCCAGCATTAACGCGCGTTAAAACACCGACGTTACTAACTGCACCGCCTGTTAGTGTAAAAGCCATTATTGGCGATGCTGAGATGACGGTGAGTTTTGAAGCACCTTATCTGCCAAACTCAAATACCCAAAAATATTCAGGGCTGAAGTTTAATGTTTATTTATTAAAGAAGACTAAGTTAACTAAAATAGCGTCCAATTTATTGAGTTTAAATTTTTATCAACGTATCTCAAATAATGCCAGCTATGATATAGCCGTCACCGCAGTTGATGCTGCCGGACTAGAAAGTATAAAAGTATTTGCAACGGATAAAAATAATAGCCGAAGTTTTATTCCTTTGGCATCCGGTAAGCGAATAGATGCATCAGACAATACCTGCTTCATTAGAGACAATGGTAAAAAGCAAAATGCGGGTAGCCTGTGGTGTTGGGGTATTAATAATGCAGGTCAATTAGGAATTGGTAAACGATCCACAATGGAATCAGTGGTTCAAGTCGGAACAGTTCCGGTAGGGAAAGGAATACCGGAACAACTTTGGGATGATTGGATTGCTGTGTCCACTGGTTTTGGCACAAGCTGCGGCATTCGAAAGCCTAATGGTATCGGGCCGGGACTACTTTATTGCTGGGGAAATAATCCTCGTGGCAATCTCGGTTTGGGTTCATTACCGGCTGGAACCAATACGGCATACCCTCAATTAGTTTTAAAGCCAAAATCACTAGGTGCTACCCCAGTAAATTGGACTAAAGTATCCGTGGGTGAGCAAGGGCATACTTGCGCTATTCATAGTGATGCCAATACTGTCGGTGAATTATTTTGTTGGGGTAATAATTTTTATGGACAATTGGGAAATACTCTCGACGGCAAAACTGCTCCAGATGTAGCGCAACCAGAACCAGTGGCTGGTGCAAATAGCACACTATCTCCTTATAAAGACTGGATTGAAGTTAGCCTTGGCAATTATCGTACTTGTGGTATTAGGCAAGAATCTCCTGATGTTACCACTGCATGGTGTTGGGGTAATGGCGCAGCGGGTGCAATAGGCAGTAATAATTTAAGACCTGTTAATATACCAACACAAGAAGAAACGCTTGGAAACGATTGGACTAGCATTACAATGGGCAGCTTTCATAGTTGTGCTATTAAGACGAATAACAACACCCTGTGGTGTTGGGGACGAAATTTTAATGGCTCGTTAGGTACAGGAAATTCTCAAGCATCTATTGTAGCCGTTCAAGAAGTCACGTTAGCGCAAGACTGGATTAAAGTATTTGCTAATTTTGATACCACATGTGGTTTAAAATCCAATGGCAAAGTGAGCTGTTGGGGCAAGAACCGGCATGGCCAAACCGGTAACGCGTTATCTCAACAGGGGGATAACACACCTAAAATATCAATTGCCAATAGTGATTGGTCTGACATTGTTGTTGGTCGTAATCATTCTTGTGGGTTAACTTTATCAAACAACGCTTTGTGTTGGGGTGGAGGTGAAAATTATAAGCTTGGAAACTTACGCGTTGCAAGTGCAATTCCTGTTACTGCAAAACACGCAAGTCGAGCACAGTTGTCCAATATTTCAGAAATAGATGCATCAATTTACAGTGTCCCTGGTGGTGGCAGCCATATTATTGCGACAGATAATGCTGTAAACAAACTGTACTCGTGGGGCAATAATATTAATTTTCAAGTAACCGGTAAGCTGGCTAATGTTCCGAATTATCAGTCTGCAATCGAAGTTGATACGAGGCTCTGGAAAAATCTTAATGCAGGAGAAGGTTACTCCTGCGCAATACTTGTTTCTGATAATACGCTCTGGTGTTGGGGCAAAGAAAATTTGTCCACCGCTACTAGAGCGTTATTAAAGCCAACACAAATTGGCGTTGATAAATGGCGAATGATTTCTATCACTGGTAGACAAAACTGTGGCATCAAATTAGTGGTGGATGCATTTGGCGTACCTCAATTAGGTGATAAGTCTTTATGGTGTTGGGGAAGGGAAAATGTTAATGGCCAACTTGGCATCGGCAATAATACAAGCGTATTTTCAAAACCAACTCAACCCGTCATCAGTCCTCTTGCCACTGCGGTAGACTGGTTAGCTGTTTCGGCTGGAAATTTTAATACCTGTGCAATTACCACCACAAACGATCTGTATTGTTGGGGACGCACAGCATCTAATTTATTGGGTGTTGCTGGCGCTGCAGAGTTACACCAGCCAACAACGGCTTTAACTGTATCAGCAACAATAACGGAAAACTGGACTGATGTTCAGTTAGGAAAATCGGTTGCATGTAGCGTAACGGATACGAAAAAATTGTATTGCTGGGGTGGTCTACAAGTAACACCCACTTTGGTTACTGCGGGTTCTGGAATATGGTCTGCTTTTGATGTTGGTCAATTGCATGTGTGTGCTATTGACGCGGTTGATTCAAGCTTATGGTGTTGGGGTGATAACCGTTTTGGTCAACTCGGAACGGGACAATTTGATAATCTACTGAATGTTCCGGCGACTCAAGTTCGTGTACAAAATAAAGTGGCAAGTTGGGCTAAAATAGCGGCGGGAGATTCTTATACCTGCGCAGTCCGAACCGACGTACCTACTACTAGTAATGGGTTATGGTGTTGGGGAAAAAATACACACGGTGAATTAGCGAACTTTAATGCTTGGAAGTTAAAGCCAGTGCCAGTGGCAATACCGTAGCAACTGAGTTTTTATAATTGTAGTGAGTTATTGAAAGAAATATAATTAAAATCTGCTGAAAAATTGCTTTTAACTTTTCTTCAGCAGATTCTAATGATGACCAAGGTTTTTATTGATTACCTGAAACAATCATTTTTTTACATCAAAAAACTTTGTTTTTACAATATTCTAAAAATTAAATTTTAAAGAATACTGATAGCAGAAATGCCTATGTCTATCCATTTGCGATTATGTTTTACATAATTTTAGCGGTGGCGCTAAGTTGTTTATAACAACTAGTGAGAAATTCAGCGAGTTAATCCACTCACAAATTGTATTTAAGTTTGAGAATACGTCATGAGAGGCAGTGTATTATTACGGATGTCTAAATATTTATACTAATTCTAAATTGCAGTACAGACTAATATTTAATTATTATTGTAAAAACAATAGGTCTTCGCCAGTATGTTTATTATTCCAATATATCAATTTTGATTTTTTTTTGTGAAAACGGTCTCAGCACATGGGAGTAAGGCTTTAATGTATTGACTGTTATTTATATCGCTGTATATTAGGATGAAAAAAATTATGCTGCAGTGACATAGTATTACTGAATATCAATCAGTTCTTAAATTATAAGAAATAAAATATCATAATTAAAATGGTATTTGTTTTGTGTCCGTGGTCTTTTTCAAGTGGCGGGATGCCTCAATAGTATGGAACACTATAAATGAAAAACATTAAATCTAACTCCTATTTTAAATCGCTCTTATACATAGTATTCAGTTTTATTTTTTTTACAGCTCCGGTTGCTGCAATTGATAATAGCAATCATAAAGAAAGTAAAAAGAAAAGACACGATACAAATTGGCCTAAAAAAAATGACAATGAGGCTTGGGATGATGAGGAATTTGCAAACGAAGGTTTGTGTGATGAAGTAAATGGTGAAAAAGAAATAATTATTGATTTTCAGTATTTATTAAAATGCCTTAAATAAAAAAACACGCCATTCAAATAGTGGCGTGTTTAATTGGTTAATTAGATAGTTTACTAATTGCAAAAATTAGCAATTTTATCGAGTTCTCCAGTTGTTTTTGAAAAAGAAAATTCATTGTTATCACTAACAACATAATAAATCATATTGTTTGGTAACAACGCGATTGTAATTCCACCATAGCCCGACATGTAAGGGATATATAAATCTGAATTACAGCTTAACGTTGTATCTGCTTTCCAAATCCAAAAACCATTATCATACGAATTATTATCGATGCCTGTACTTAAACCGTGGTTGCTTTGTTGCAATACCTCAGTGACCATGGTTTTATCTAGCATTTGTTTGCCATTAATTTTACCTGCATCATTATTGATTAACCCAGCTAATTTAATGATGTCATCACGGTGATAGGTGAGACCATAGCCTCCAAATGATTGATTGGCTATATCAAAGGTTCGAACCGATTGGTTCATAACTGGACTGATGCCGATGGGTTTATAAATTGTATTCACTAGCCAACTGTAACTGTCTTGTCCTAAATATTGATCCATACTCTTACTTATTAAATAACTGTCTGAGGTGTGATAAACCCAGCTTGTTCCGGGTGTGGCTTGACGTAAGTAACTGCAACTGTAGTTGGTTTTTTCAGTATCGGTATAAACCAGAAAAAAATCAAAAAGTGCTGCATTTGAGTTTTCATCAACTTGGAAGCCAGGATCGGTATAATTTCCCGTCGCCATGTCTAAGGCATTTTCTAAAGTCACATCATTCCAGCGCGAGCCAGGGCATTCGCTAACATAACTGCCTATTGGATCATATTTAATACCGGGATAAGCTTGTTCTAACGCCATTAATCCATAGCCGGTAAAGATAGATTTTGCTAAAGAATATGACGGTAAACTCAATACATCACAATACGGATAGCCGCCATATCGGGTATCACAATTGCCGGTGTAGTGGACACCATTATAAGCAACGCCAAATGCTGAAATACTGCTAGCTGTCTGTTCACTAGCAATGGTGTTAATATTAATGTTGCTGTTAGGGTAATCAACAGCTAAATCAGCTAATGGTTTCAGCGCCATACGATTCGTCACTTCGACTTCATACTCAGATTTTATTTTAATGGCATTATTATTTGCACTGGGGATGTAATTTGCTGAGAGCAATCCATGTAAATTGAATTGATAATAGTTACAAGTCTCCGATGCGATTTCATAGGAGACCGACGACATGGAACCATCGGATTTAAATAAGAAACTCATTACGCCATTGTGAGTGCAGTTAGCACCAGATTCTTGTAGTGCAAATGGCAGGCTAGCGCGACTAAAACCATTATCATTTGCTTCACTCCATACTCGGCCTGGCTCCAAAATTAATTGCCATAAATTATGATTAGTGATTTGCAAGCCACGGTCTATTGGTATCAAATGAGTACCGTGTTGTATGAATTTGTAGTTATAGTCGGGTAATTTTTTTGCATTATTGATCGCACCGTAATTAAAGGGATCTTTAACACTCGACCAGCCTAATTCCACGGCAGTAAATTGCAGAGTGCCTTCAAAAGTATTCACTGGGTTGGCTGCACAGGTTGGTATTGTGTATGCGGATAGGTCAATCAGTCTCCCATTGCCGGTGGTCTGCAGCGTATTAAAAGTTAAGTTTGTTCTTCTAACTGAACCGTTCCCCAATAAACAATCATAATCGCATTGTGCTGCTGGAACTGTAGCATTACCGCGCATTGAGCTGTTATTAGAATCACAAGTGGTTGTAGAATTTTGGTTTTGAGCTGAGGCAGCGTTATTCGTGCGCATGGCCTGAGCATTTGCTGCATTGGACATTAAAAATAGAATA
>CAYQUC010000137.1:0-7131 GCA_964420605.1 uncultured Thioalkalispiraceae bacterium
TGCGTTAATTAATTCAAAATTTGAGTTTCCGGCACGACGTATCACCGTCAACCTAGCACCAGCCGATTTGCCCAAAGATGGTGGTCGCTTTGATTTATCCATTGCCATTGGCTTACTCGCATCATCTGGACAAATTCCAAATGTTGATCTCAATAAATATGAATTCATTGGTGAACTGGCACTGAGTGGTGAATGCCGATCGGTTCAAGGTGTATTACCCGTTGCAATACAAGCCTGTAAGGCCGGAAAAATATTAGTTGTACCCGAGCAAAATGCGCGTGAGGCATCACTGGTCAGTGACCTTAAAGTGCTACCAGCAAAGCATTTATTAGAGGTGTGTGCCCATATCGGTGGCCAACAGCAAATTGATGCGTTCACGCCTGAACTACAACAAAGTACACAGCAAAAACACTACAGTGTCTGCTTATCGGACGTTCATGCGCAACACCATGCAAAACGCGCATTGGAAATTGCAGCAGCCGGTGGTCATAGCCTGTTAATGGTTGGCCCACCAGGAACGGGTAAGACCATGCTCGCAAGTCGACTGCCAAGTATTATGCCAGACATGACCGAACAAGAAGCATTAGAGACAGCAGCCGTATTATCAATTAGTAACTCTCGCGAATTAAAAACTGACAATTGGCAACAACGCCCGTTTCGAAATCCGCACCATACCGCATCAGGAGTCGCTCTGGTGGGTGGCGGTAGTATGCCGCGCCCTGGTGAAATTTCTTTAGCGCATAATGGCGTGATGTTTTTAGATGAATTACCCGAGTTTGATCGCAAGGTACTCGAGGTATTACGCGAACCTCTAGAGTCTGGCTGTATTACCATTTCACGTGCAGCACGCCAAGCAGAATTTCCAGCACGGTTTCAATTAATTGCAGCAATGAATCCATGTCCCTGCGGTTATCTTGGTCATAGTGATAATCGCTGCGTGTGTACCTCAGAACAGGTTGAACGCTATCGCGCAAAAATATCCGGACCACTACTCGACCGTATCGATATGCACATCGAAGTACCCAATGTTGCCACAAAATTACTCAGACAAAAACCCGCACAACCCGAACCCAGTAGTGATGATATCCGCGTGCGCGTCAATCACGCCAGAGACATCCAATTAAAACGAACAGCAACGCCCAATAATTTATTAACCGTCAAACTCATTGATAAATGGTGCGAGTTAACGCCCGATGATTCAAACTTACTTGAAACCGCTATTGAAGCGTTAGGATTGTCTGCACGCGCCTATCACCGCATATTAAAAGTCGCACGAACCATTGCGGATTTAGATTCTGCTGAAAACATTAAAACTAAACATTTGTCTGAAGCAATTACCTATCGGAAATTCGATCGGAAATAGTGTTAGTAACAGCATAATAGTCACGCTGGTATATGTTAGCCGATGGTGGTCTCTTTTAAATCACTCCGACTTTTTTACTTAGATAACCGCCCATGGTTTTGATTCAAGTCTAGTCAAATCTCTACTTGCATGAGTTATAGTAATAATATAAAGATCATCTTTGTTTATTAAATACATAACCCGATAACTCTGAAAAATTAATTCGCGTATGAAAATGATTTGGCTTGGTAACGGTATTGTGATTATCCAATGAGAATGGCTTAAGTGACTTTATTAATTTTGCTATAACTGGATCGTGTTTTCGCAGGTGACGTTTTGCTTTTACTAATATGTCGTGTTCCATTTTTTTAGTACGTCTCGTCACTATACGCCAATTAATACAAACTAAAATAATTAACTAAAACGCTCATACGCCATCCCGTACTAATCGAAAGCCACTGAACTGCCAGCGCTCATGCGGGTAAAAAAAGTTTCGATAACTCGCGCGAATGTGATCAATTGCAGTCGCACAGGAACCACCCCGTAATACCATTTGGTTACTCATAAATTTACCATTATATTCACCAAGTGGACCTTGTTCTGCATAATAACCTGGGTATGCGTTGTAAGCACTTTGTGTCCATTCCCATACATCACCAAACATTTGCTGTAATGTAGTTTTAGACGATGTTTGCGCCGGCCGTGTTGGTTGTAATAATTTTGATTCACGTAAGTTGCCCGTGATTGGCTGTTGCTCAGCAGCTATCTCCCACTCTGACTCGGTGGGTAAACGAACAGCACAACCATTAAGACTCATCCATCGAGTATAGGCCATTGCTTCAAAATAACTCACATGACACACCGGCGCATCAAGCGCGATTGGTTTCATTCCGGAGAGTGTCATGTAATACCACTCGGTGTTTTTTTTCTCCCAGTATAAAGGGGCTTGCCATTGTTGCTCGTTAATTTTTTGCCATGCGTCGGATAACCAATATTCTGCAGTTTGATATCCACCAGCATTAATAAATAATAAATACTCACCATTGGTAACCGGTTTTGATGCTAGCTGAAAATTATCAACATAACATTTATGTCGCGGTAGTTCGTTGTCAAACGAGAATGCTTCACCGTCATGACCCATGTGCTTGACACCTTCGGTAAAACTAAGCCAGTGTATATTGCTATCCAAATCAGATTCAGCCGTATTATTCATTGGTGATTTGTTATAAATTGGACGTAATGGATTACTTGCAAAAATATGTTTTATATCGGTCAGTAATAATTCTTGATGCTGCTGCTCGTGATTTAATCCTAATTTGGTAAGCGATAGAATGGTAGAATAATCGGTGTGACTGGTTTGTGATAACAAATCATGCATAGCCGTATCAATATATTGCCGATAGGACATAATTTCTTTTACTGTTGGGCGCGCCAACACGCCACGACGATGCCGTGGGTGATAGCGCCCTATCGTGTCATAGTACGAATTGAATAAAATAGCGTAATGCTCATCGAATTCCTTATAATTTTTATAAAACGGTTTTAATAATAAGGTCTCAAAATACCAACTAGTGTGTGCCAAATGCCATTTTGGTGGGCTCACCTCGGACATTGTTTGAATAACAAAATCTTCTATTTCTAAGGGCTCGCACAATAATCCAGTATCGTAACGAACCCGTTGATAATAGTTGAGTAGACTCTCTTGTGACTGTGTGGCTATTGGCTTCATTAGCTTACTCATCGTACTAATCTCAATATTTCCTAATCAATTACACTGTATTTTAATACTTCAGGGTAAAACGCTATATAATTTTTAATTCTAGCTACCTCTCGATATGGCATGACATAACTCCACGCTGCAACAGCAATGTCGATACCATCAGATGATAAAGACCAATGCTCAGCTTCACCTTTAAACCGACAAAATGTCACTTTGTCGGTTTTATGTAACATTCGCATGTTGATATCGTCACGCGGAAAGTAATACACCGGTGCATGATCTTGCTCACTGAGCAACAACACTCGGTTACTAACCACTATTTTTTCGCTGTTAACCACAATGCCGACTCGGCTTTTAGATCGTGTAATATTAATTTTATAATCGGGCTTGACTGCCCATGCTGATACTGTATTTATCATAATAACTAAACATCCTTTGTTAGCATTAATATGTAAAAAACCCATAAACATTTAAAATGTTTTCCCAATTTAAGAATACTAGTGTTTTAAAGAAGTGTAACCCTTGAATTTTGCATAATGATGTTGCAATAATGCACCAATGGATTGGGATGATATTCGTTATTTTTTAGCTGTAGCTCGCAAGGGCTCTATTCGTGGTAGTTCGACATTATTGAGTGTTAACCACTCAACAGTGTCACGTCGAATAAATAGTTTTGAACATAAAATGGGAGTGCGTCTTTTTGAGCGACTCACCAGTGGTTATGTTTTGACTATTGCAGGCAAAGAAATGTTAATTTCCGCCGAGCGTATTGAAGATGAAGTAAATAAGCTAAATCGAAAAGTCATTGGCCGTGATACAGAACTTTCTGGTCAATTGCGTGTTACCCTGCCATTACCAATACTCAGCTTTATAACAAACGACATTGTTACGTTTACAAAGCGCTACCCCAATATTGATCTTGAGTTATTAATATCCTATGACGAATTTAATCTAAACAATCGTGAAGCCGATGTTGCACTTCGAGCAACGAATGCCCCACCCGAAAACTTAGTGGGACGAAAAATTGTACCATCAGCCAAAGCCGATTATGGTTTAAAAAGTTATCTCGTTGACTACAAAAAAACCGGGGATACTACGTTATTAAATTGGATTGGCTCGAAGCATTTTAGTGATGAACAATGGATTAAAGATAATTATTCGCCAACCATTACCGTGCAACACCAGATATCCGATCTCATGGCACGACTTGCAGCTGTAAAAGCAGGCTTAGGTGTTACAACACTGCCCTGCATTTTATGTGATGATGATCCAGACTTAGAACGTGTCACAACAAGAGAACCAGAATTAGCTTGGGACATTTGGATTTTAACTCATAAAGACTTACGCGATGTTACACGTATTAAAATTTTCATGGATTTTATGACCGATGCAATTAGACAGCATGGTGACTCATTGCTTGGCATAACACGCTAATAAAATTTAAGATATTATAAAATCAACTGATAGATAAACCTAAGAAGCGTTATTCTCCATCTTAGGTTTATACATTTAAAATGCTAAAACCATCAATAATAACGCTCTCGCTCAAACAAACTAACTTTAGTATTAAAGTGATATTGAATTGAAAATAAATATGCCTTTATTGTAAAATCAGCGGATTCTGAAACTGCATATCCTACACTTGCACTGACCGATTTATTAAAAAAACCAGGTTGAAAACTTGCCTTAATAAATCGACTTTCAAAATCAACATTGTCAATCTTACTTATGTATAGGTCGACTTTAAAATTATCATTTATAAAATAACCCGCTCTATAACTATTAAAATTTGATTTAATATTAGTTCCAGAGACATCTACACTAGTCTCCGTTCGTAAAAAAGCAATATCAAACTTGTTTAAATAATACGCACCAATTATTGAATTAGAAGTACTCTTAATTTCATGATTATCAGAGCGTGAAGTGTGCTTAGAACTATCATTACTAGTGCGTAACTCAATTAAACCCAAATCAGGTTTTCTAAAAATCAAGCCAAATTCTATTTCTGAATCGTCTGAATCAACACTATTTCCTTTGGCATTAAATTTTGATTTTGCAGCAACGATAGAGATAGCAGTATACTCAAGAACAGGTGCTCGAAATTCACCTGCAAACCTGACGCTGTCACCTACATCCTGATCATAACTAATATAAGAAGCACCAATACTGTAATTTGATTCTTTGACTGCTGCCGTTTCGGCACGAGCAGCAATAGCTGTAAAAAACAGCACTAACATTAAAACATTTTTCATATAATTCCTTTATTTACTTTCATCCCAATTGACTAATTTACGATTGTATCATAGTCTCGTATCGAGCAAGTGTTTTTAACACAAAAATTATTACTAAAAACATAAATGCTTAATTTATAAACTCTTATATCTGAGTAAAAATCTTATAACTACTACAAATTTCAAATTCAGTTTACCGTATTAATAAAATTAACGAGCTTAATAAACTAATGCTATTCTAAAAATATGAATGGACATGAAACATAATCATTCTTCACACCAGATGATTTTTTTCAAAAATCCCGGTCATTGTCAAAGGCCTACAATCTTGCACATGTAGTACTTAATCGAAGTGAAGTGAGTCATTTATTTATACCCATCTGATCGTTGCAATATCTTGCAGTAATAGAGTCAAATATATTTTGGTTTGTTAATAGTCTGGCTTATGCGGTTCGTGGCATGAACAAGGTCGGTAATTTCGAGTATCTTGGGAGCCTGTCACTCACACAAGACAACGAAAAAGTTTAACTAAAAACATGGGCTGTCGTGTCATTTTTTATGGTGATGATATGAACGAGATTCAAAACCGATTGAACGGCGAATTTTATCAATCCATGTTACAAATTGATCACCACCATCGTGATAGCGTAGCAGAAAATTATAAAGTGAATATTCTGCTGCTAAATTAAAAACTTAATTCAATATTTTTTATACCGCTACAACAAAAATATTCTAAACTATACATGAGAAATAAATTTGCGCCCTTCACTTAAAACAAACTCTTTAAACCTTTGAGTGATAGGTGACAAGCGTTTTTCTTTTCGATGCACTAAATACCAATGACGCATTATAGGAAAGTCTTCCACATTTAATATCACCAGACGTTTGGTTTCTAATTCCAATTCAATAGTATGAATCGACACAACTCCCAAACCCATCCCAGCTTGTACGGCTTGTTTGATAGATTCGTTTTCGTTCATTTCCATGCTCGAAGTAATCGACAGATTATGCCCATCAAAAAAACGCTGCATTGCAGTCCGAGTTCCCGAGCCCTGTTCGCGTACTACGAAAGTTTGATCTTGTAACATGGATAACGGTATTGGCTGGGTACTGCTACGGGTGATCGGGTGATCGGGTGCAGCAATCACCACCAATGGGTTATCGGCAAACACTTCGGTTATTAAATCTGCATCATCTGGGGGCCGACCCATGATGACAATATCCTTGTCATTGTCGGCCAACTGCTTTAGTAATTGCTCCCTATTGGTCACATCCAGACTCACGGTTGCGCCTTCGTAACGTTTATTGAATTTAGACAGCATGTGGGTCACAAACGCATTGGCGGTTGTGGCAACACTAATTTTCAAACGACCCGATTTCAGCCCTTTTAGCTGCTCCAACACCTCTTGAGCTTCATCTAATTGCTGGGCGATGGTTTTACAATAATGGTACATCTCCCGCCCAGCTTCGGTTAAATAGATTTTACGGCCCAATTGCTCGAACAGTGGCAAGCCGGTATTTTCCTCTAACTGCTTGATTTGCATAGAAACAGCCGGCTGACTAAGATGCAATTGCTTGGCTGCCTTGGTGTAACTCAAAAGCCGCGCAACCACCTCAAATACCTCTAATTGACGGAAGGTTATATTCATAAGGTTTTACTTATCATAAGTATCAATATAATTGAGTATCAATTATGCATGATCCTAAGTAAGGTAGCAAAACTTTCTGGTAAGCTTGGTTTAGCTCAATTTAAACCGCTATTCAATAATCGTTTATAGCGACTATTTAAGATTACCAAACCGAATTATTTTAATAAGTAGGAGATCATAATGGATCAA
>CAYQUC010000138.1:0-7027 GCA_964420605.1 uncultured Thioalkalispiraceae bacterium
ACACAATATCCGTACCACGACCTGCCATGTTGGTTGCGATAGTCACTGCGCCAATATTACCGGCTTGAGCAATAATATCGGCTTCACGTTCATGTTGTTTTGCATTTAAAACTTCATGGTTAATTTTGTTATCTTTTAATAATGTCGATAAATATTCAGACACATCAATTGATGCAGTACCGACCAATACCGGTTGCCCGCGTTTTTGGCAGTCTTGAATATCGATCATGATGGCTTGGTATTTTTCTTTGGCAGTTAAATAAATTTGATCTACATTATCTTTTCTAACCATGTCTTTATGTGTAGGAATAACCACTACTTCTAAACCATAAATAGATTGAAACTCATAGGCTTCAGTATCGGCTGTTCCGGTCATACCCGATAACTTGTCATAAATTCGAAAATAATTTTGGAACGTAATCGATGCTAAAGTTTGGTTTTCTTGTTGAATAGCAACACCTTCTTTGGCTTCAATGGCTTGATGCAAACCATCGGACCATCGTCGACCGGCCATGGTTCGTCCGGTAAACTCATCAACGATAACAATTTCATTATTACTAACGATATAATCAACATCTTTTGCAAATAATACATGAGCACGAAGGGCTGCTGTAATGTGGTGCATTAATGCAATATTAGATGCATCGTATAAGCTCTCACCTTCTTTTAACAGTTCTTTTTCGATTAAGATGTCTTCGACTTTTTGATGCCCATCTTCTGTTAAAAATATTTGTTTATTTTTTTCTTCAACGCTGTAATCACCAGGACCTTCTTCTTCCTCTTGTTTTGTTAAGCGTGGAATAAAATCATTAATCGCTTGATAAAACTCAGAGCTTTCATCAGCAGGACCTGAAATAATAAGTGGTGTTCTGGCTTCATCAATTAAAATTGAATCAACTTCATCGATAATTGCAAAAGCATGTCCGCGTTGTACTTTATCGGCCATGCTGAATGCCATATTATCTCGAAGATAATCAAAGCCATATTCATTATTCGTACCGTAGGTAATATCTGCTTTATAGGCTGCTTGTTTATCTTCGTGTGACATTTCTGATACGATAACACCGACAGTTAAATCCAGAAAATTGTATAACGGCTCCATCCATTTAGCATCTCGAGCGGCTAAGTAGTCATTCACGGTAACAACATGAACACCTTTACTGGGTAATGCGTTTAAGTAAGCTGCCAAGGTGGACATTAGCGTTTTACCTTCACCTGTACGCATCTCACTAATTTTGCCTTTGTTTAACACCATCGCACCAATTAGCTGTACATCATAATGACGCATACCCATGATACGTTGACTCGCTTCTCGAACAACCGCAAAGGCTTCATTTAGAACGTCATCAAGTGTTTCATCTTTAGCAAGGCGATCTCGAAATTCTTGTGTTTTCGCTTTTAATTGCTCGTCACTTAATGTTTTAAATTCGTCCTCAAGACCATTGATAATGTCTACTTCTCTTCGAAGTGTTTTTATATACCGATCATTTCGACTGCCAAATATTTTGGTAACAATTTTCTTTAACATGATTTCACTATCTACTGTCTTTAATTTTATGTAAGTTTTTACGTTTTGTTATTTCAACGTCACTAATATCGTTTTTCATTTTTAATTAAAACATGGGTGCGCTATAAATATGTTTTCTTATTATGTCTTTTGAAAATATAAATTTAATATTGTGATATATTAAATTTTGAATTATTTTCTTATCTGTCATTAAATAACCACATCTGGTTAATATTGGGATTACTTTTAAAAATTAAACCCCTAGTTGATTGTAGTAACAACACTAGTAAAGCCCGTTATTCTACCGCCCCACTTAGTTTTTGTCCTCTGAAATCATTCATTTATGAAAAATAGCTGTACTTTACAGACAACTCAATTTTGGAAGTTTCTCGAGATTACGCGATGATAGTGACAATTGTGTGTATTACATTAAAACGTCACTTTTCAATTGAAAATGCAGTTTTTATGTCATTATAAGTTCAAGTGAAATCAGCAACTTTTGAACTTAAATATCATTAAATTCAAAGACTTACACAACTTACACGGTACTGCAGTTGGTTCTTCTAGTTGGATATTAATTTTAAAGCACTTTTTATTGGATCAATTTTGTATATTTCACCATTATCGCTTATTTTAAGTAAGCTATCAGGAAAATCTTGATTTGAAACTTTTTGTATTAATTTCGCACTACACTGGTTAACATCAATTTGTGGTCCAAAAGGTCTAAATTGTCGAAACGAATGTATTTGACCTTGAATGAACTGCCCTTGTTCAGTTACTTCTAACTCTAATATTGGAGCCAAACCGCGTTTACCGGTAACACTGATACCGTAATAGGTAGCGAAATTTCCAAGGCTGTAGGCAATCAACCTATCCTTATATAATTCCATTGCTCGCGGTACATGTGGACCATGCCCCAAAACAATGTCCGCACCGCTATCAACCATGGTGCGTGCAAATTGAACTACATCACCTCGGTCTTCATTATAAAAATACTCTGTAGCAAATGGAACTCGGGTCATGTCACTGCCTTCTGCACCGCCATGCATGGATACCATGACAACATCATATTCCAATGCTAATTTTGAGACGACTTCTTTTGCTAGTGGGATATCCAACATATCATTAGTGCCACGAAAGGGTGCAAATGCAATCATGGCAAACTTATGGCCCCGCAATGTCATACTCGCAATATCATCAGCGACACCAGAATGTAATATGCCTTGCTCGGCTAAAGCAGCCATCGTTGACTCCCGTCCCTCTTCACCAAAATCACGTGAATGATTATTAGCCAAACTTATCATGGTAAAACCAGCTTCTTTTAATTGTTTGGCATAACTGACCGGGCTTTTAAAAACATAACATCGTGTCAAATCAGAACATTGTTTTGCAGGTTCACCGTCGTCAAGTAGAACCCCTTCGAGATTACCAAAACTAATATCGCTACTCTTTAAAATAGAGCGTACATCGTCTAAAAGGTCGAACTGATATTCTGGTAAGTGATTAAAAGGATAGTTAGTACCCAACATAATATCGCCGACAGCTGCGATTTTAAACGTTGGTTTTGGTTTTACAGCAGGTAATTCAACACGATCAAAATCTTGTCCATTTTTTAAAAATTTGGCAAAACCAATATCCAGTACAGTAATTTGTACTGCTTCAGTACTTTCTATTATTGCTGAAGGTGATGAACACGAGACTAAGATTAGAAGGCTAAAACAAAAACACCCGCCAAGAATTACTGACAGGTGTTTGTGAGTTCGCATAAACTAACTAAAGTTAGTGAGTACGATGAACGTATTTTTTTGGATTTACTGCACGACCATTTTTTAATACTTCAAAGTGAACATGAGGTCCGGTAGAACGACCCGTGGAACCCATTAATGATAATATTGTATTTTTCTTAACAGTATCACCCACTTTCACTAATATTTTCTTATTATGGCCATACCGCGTGAAGTAACCATTACCGTGATTAATTTCAACTAATTTACCATAGCCTGACTTTCGACTTGCAAAAACAACAACACCTGCTGCAACTGCAATAACATTTGAACCTTCTTTACCTGCAAAATCAACACCGGAATGATGCACACGTCGACCAGTAAATGGGTCAGTTCTGATACCAAAATAAGATGATAACCAACCACGTGTAACGGGTCGACCTGCTGGCATGACTTCAGATTGTAAATTTTTATTCATCAACATCGTTTCTAAAATACCGAGTTGATTGCCTCGATGATCAAGTTGACTAGAAAGATCCGCTAAGGCTTTTAAAAAATCAGGAACATCGATTACCTTACCTTGTATGGTACTCGCCGGACCACCACGAGCTGGCGAAGAATTAAAATCAAATTCACCGCGATCAAGTTTTGCCATTTTGGTTAAGCGTTGACCAAGTGCATCGAGTCGAATCACATGTGCTTGAAGCTTACCCAAACGAATGGCTAGCGCGTTCACATTTTCTTCGGCACTGCGTGTCGCCAGTTCAATTTTTAATTTTTGATCATCACGTTCCGCTTCCATAGCAAGTGCTATGTCATCAGGGTGTAAGCGCATCTGATTCATGCCCAAATAATACCCAATAGAAACAGTGGTAATTGGTAGTAATATAAAAACGCTTACGAATGCGCTAACAAACCGTCGTTTGCTTAAAGCGACTAATCCGGAACAGCCTTTGCCTTTGGTAAATAGAATAATATTCATATACTGCTACATAACCTGTTATTGTTTATATTTTATCGGCTAATATTCGTAAATGGTTAATTTTTAGTATGAATTCCCCAAAAAAAATACACAAGTACTTCAGTGGCTCCAGAGATGAACTTGAGAGACTCATCACACATGCAATGTCGATCTCACACTTAAACACTAGATTGCATTCTATATTGGATACTACCCTCAAAAATCATTGCGATATAGCTAATTATATTGATGGCAACCTGATACTACTAACTGACTCACCAGCCTGGATTTCAAGATTACGTTATCAATTACCAACTTTATTAAAACAATTACAGCAACTAACTGAATTTAAAGGACTTATTCAAATAAAACTACGTATTAAACCAAAATACGTCAAACCTAGACCAACTAAGCACCATCGAGAGCCAATTTCTAAAATTGCTGCAAGTTGCCTCACGACTCTGGCCGAGCATGTCCAAGATTCTGAGCTTAAAACTGCCTTACGGCAACTCGCTTCACGCTCAAAAACAGACTAAGTCTAAGCTTCACGCACATTTAACCTATAAAGTGGATAAATGTAAAGTTGTTTTAATCAATATGAAAAATTAACTCGCTTGAACCGGTTGGACAAACGAGATTGGGGAGCGCTCTACGTCTTCAAAAGTAACTAATTCCCAGGCACTTTCATTAGCAAGTAATGCGCGCAATAATTTGTTGTTGAGTGCATGACCGGACTTATAGCCGTAAAATGCACCAATCAAACTGCGTCCCAATAAATACAGATCACCAATGGCATCAAGAATTTTATGTTTTACAAACTCATCTTCATAACGTAATCCATCTTCGTTAAGAATTCTGTAATCATCTACCACAACAGCGTTATCCAAACTCCCACCTAACGCTAAATTATTCATGCGTAACATCTCTATTTGATTCATAAAACCAAATGTTCGTGCACGACTAACTTCTTTGACGAACGAGGTTGTTGAAAAATCAATCTCGGCAGATTGATCCCGACCATTAAAGACAGGGTGATCAAATTCAATGGAAAAAGCCACTTTAAAGCCGTCAAATGGCTCAAATCGGACCCATTTATCACCATCTTCAACCGTGACACTGCGTTTAATTCGTATAAATTTCTTAGGCGCATTTTGTTCTTCAATTCCAGCAGACTGAATTAGAAAAACAAAAGGGCCCGCACTACCATCCATAATAGGAACCTCAGCTGAGTTTAGGTCAATATAGGCATTATCAATCCCAAGACCTGCTAATGCCGATAATAGATGCTCAACTGTGGATACACGTACACCATCTTTGATTAATGTTGTCGACAATGTTGTTTCACCAACATTCTCAGGTACTGCTTGAATCTCAACCGGTTCAGCTAAATCTACTCGACGAAAAACAATACCAGCATCAATTGCGGCGGGTCGTAAAGTTAAATACACTTTTTCACCTGTATGCAAACCAATACCTGTCGCCCTGATGACATTTTTCAGAGTACGTTGTTTTATCACGATTAAATCACTCCTGTACCTAGCTTAGACTAAGTAATTTATTTCAGCATTAAATATTGGCGCTATAGTACCAAAGTTCATACGATATCCATAACAAATGGTCGACAAATCGACTCTTTTTCGCCAATACTAATGTTTACACCACAGTCACCCAGCTTATCGTCAAGTTCTATTTTACCGTAAATTATTGACTATAATATGGTGAATTTATGCACAATCCATGCCTTTCCCCAAAACATTAATCTGCCTGTCTTCTTAAAAATGCAGGAATATCAAGGTATTCCATATTATCCAGTGAGCCCTGCATGGTATTTTCAGCATTTTTGTGTCGAATAACAGTAGGTCGATCCAGCGACTCATAATCAACATCACCATTACTGGTTTTATTAACAACTAATTTGACGGATTCTTCTGTATATAATTCATTCGATCCAAGACCAGTCGCAACCACAGTAACACGAAGCTCACCCGACATATCTGGATCGATTACAGTACCAACGACAACTGTCGCATCATCTGAAGCAAAACTTTTTACAGTATTACCGACTTCTTCAAATTCTCCAATCGACATATCCAAGCCGGCAGTAACATTAACCAAAATACCACGAGCACCGGACAAATTAACGTCTTCAAGTAATGGACTCGCAATAGCCGCTTCAGCAGCAACTTGAGCACGATCTTCACCACTCGCTTTACCAGAACCCATCATAGCCATTCCCATTTCGGACATTACTGTTCGAACATCAGCGAAATCAACATTGATTAACCCCGGACGTGTAATTAATTCAGCAATACCCTGAACTGCGCCCAATAAAATATCATTTGCTGCTTTAAAAGCATCAAGCAAACTGATATTTTTTCCTAAAACGCTTAATAACTTTTCATTTGGAATTGTGATTAAGGAATCAACATATTGTTTTAATTCAGCAATACCGGCATCCGCCACTTCCATTCTTTTGACACCTTCAAATGGAAATGGTTTTGTCACCACCGCAACGGTTAAAATTCCTAACTCTTTAGCTACTTGAGCAACAATTGGAGCTGCACCTGTACCGGTTCCACCACCCATACCGGCAGTAATGAAAACCATATCAGCACCTGCCAAAATTTCTTCCAATCGATCACGATCTTCCAATGCTGCATCGCGTCCTATTTGTGGATTAGCACCAGCACCTAAACCTTTAGTGATAGTTGTACCTAGTTGCAATGCAGTTCGTGAGCGTACATTTTTAAGAGCTTGTGCGTCAGTATTGGCACAAATAAATTCAACCCCTTCGATATCTTGTGCAACCATATGCTCAACAGCATTACCACCACC
>CAYQUC010000139.1:0-6955 GCA_964420605.1 uncultured Thioalkalispiraceae bacterium
TACTTTTTCTAACGATGCCTTAGTGGTATTCTTTTTAAGTGACTCAGTAGTAATTAACCTAAAACAAAATAAAAAGTTGCTCCATTATCAATTTCGGCTTCCGCCCAGATACTGCCACGCTGCCGCTGAATAAGACGCTGTACAATTGCTAAATCGATACCAACACCTTCAAAATGATTATCGTTGTGCATTCGTTGAAAAACACCAAATAATTTATCGGCGTGTTTCATATTAAAGCCGGCACCATTGTCTCGAACAAAATAGACTAATTGTTCATTGATGGTTGTGGTTGAAAATTCGATACACGCATTATCAATTTTAGAACTGTATTTGAACGCATTGTTTAATAGTTTCTCGATGACAATCGTCATCATTTTGTAATCCGCATCAACTGTGATATTTTTTGTTATTTTCCAATCAACATGTATTTGTGGCTGTATAAATTGTAAATTTTCTATCACGTCATTCACAATTTTAGTTAAATTAATAGACTCTATCGTTAGCTCCATCCGTCCAGCACGCGAGTAAGCCAACAACGAGTTAATTAACACAGACAAATTATCAACATTTTTTCTAACGCTCAATACGTTTTCTAATGTTTCTTCGTCTTTAATGGATTTACAATCACTTTGTAATAGTTGTGTAAAACCATCAAGCCTGGCTAGTGGCCCTTGTAAATCATGAGAAATAGAATAACAAAATGAGTCCAGTTCTGCATTTGCTTGCTGTAATTCGTCCGTACGAGTTTTTGCTATTAAACTTAATCTCTTATTTTCTTGCTGTAATAAATTATAGGATTTTTCAGTGGCACCTTTCATTTGTTGTAGTCCGGTTGCAACTTCATTTCGTTTGAATGAACCACACAGAATACTAATTAACTCTAAAGCAAAGTCCATTGCAGTACCTGGACCTCGTGAGGTAATGATGTTGCCATCTTTCACAACAGCCTGATTATGCTCTAAGCTGAGGTTTTTAATGTTTAATTCTTCTAAAACCCCAGGATAAGCTGTCGCTTTTTTAGCATTTAATAATCCCAATGTTGCTAGTACTTTGGGCGCAGCACAAATAGCGGCGATTAATTTATTATTTTCATTTAATTGCGTTATTAAATTTTTAATATACGGATCATGGTTTAAATTATCAGCACCCGGTAATCCTCCAGGTAGCACAATCATATCAATACCTGCGGCTTTTACTTTATTAATGGTTGTGTTTGCAATGAGTACCGTACCACGACTTGCGATTATTGGTTTATCGTCAAGTCCGGCTGAGATAACCGTGACACCTGCTCGAACTAGCAAGTCCATAATGGTCACTGCTTCTAACTCTTCACAGCCTTGCGCTAATGGGACGAGGACAGTTGCCATTCTGATAATTCTCTTTTACGCTTTAAATTAATTAACTCGGATACCGGTATTAAATCTACCCCAGCTTCATAAAATAATGGCCAAGCGCTTTCTAAAATGTCTAATGTTTCTGGATAGGGATGTGCTATTCCGATCGCGATACCGTTTTTCTTCGCTAATTTAATTAAATAATTAATTTGCTTTTTAATGCTTGCGTGCGAAACATCATAATCAATAAAAGTATCACGGGATAAAACCCGAATATTTTTTTGTGTCGCAGCTTGTACAATAACCGATTTTGCCGTGGTGCGACTGTCGATAAAATAGAGTTCATTTTTCTGTCTCGCGACAAAACTCATAACCCAACCCATGAATTCTTTATCGGCAGAAAGTAAACTGCCCATGTGGTTGTTAACCCCCTTAACATGCGGAATTGAGTTCATTGCTGCTTGCAGGGTGTTATCAAAGACTTCTCTAGTCATGTCACTTGTTAAACCATTTGGACCAAGCTTTTTACCATTGGTTGCCTGCATTGGCATGTGTAACATAACTTCTTTATTCATATGACTGGCTTGATCTGCAAGTCTTTTTGCAAAGGGTGTATTGGGTAAAAAGGAATAAGTATAGGGGGCAGGCAGATTGACAGCACGCAAACCATCTTTAAATCGATCACCGATATCATCGATGATGATACTCACTGCAGGGCGCAATGGTTTAATGCTTGTTTTAGTTATTTTCTTTAATTGACGGCTATCGCCTTCTAAATAGTTTATTTGTGCCGGTATTTTTGTATCGAATGCATAACTGCTTTGGAGCAATAAAAACATCACACATAAAAAAACGACAGCAAATACATGCTGTCGTTCGTTACTAATTAATTTAAACATTAAGTTAATTAGCGTTGAGTTAATAAATGTAAGCCTTTTAACAAGTTTAATGCTTCATAAAGATAATAGTCTGTTTTCGCTAAACTTTCTTTTTTGACTTTTTTAGCATCTTTTTTACTAGTTTTAGCATTTTTAGTGCCTTTATTCTTTTTATCTTTGTCAGACTTTACTTCTTTATCATTTTCTAAATGACCAGTTAAATCGGCTTCTTTAATTGGTTTAAAAACATTATCAACAACTTTAACTTCCACCTTAATATCATCAAGTATAATATCAGGCTCAATACCTTTCGCCTGAATGGTTCGACCCGATGGTGTGTAATAACGTGCCGTTGTTAATTTTAATCCAGCGTTGTTACCAAGTGGCACAACGGATTGAACCGAGCCTTTACCAAATGATTGTTTGCCCATGATGATTGCACGTTTATGATCTTGTAATGCGCCGGCGACAATTTCAGATGCTGATGCAGAACCACCATTAACTAGCACGACTAATGGTACATCTTTAATTTGATCACTCGTTCTTGAACGACGAATATCGTGATTATCTTTATTACGTCCTTTTACTGATACAACGATTTTACCGCTTTCGATAAATGCATCGGTAACATCTACTGCGGCATCTAATAATCCACCAGGGTTATTACGTAAATCCAATACCAGTCCTTTTAATTTATTATCGTTTTCTTCTTTGAGTTTTTTAATCGCTAGTAATAAATCATTGCCGGTTCGTTGTTGGAATTGTGTGATTCGGATATAACCATAACCAGCTTCGAGGCTTCGTGGTTTTACACTTTTAACTCGAATTTTGTCACGTATGATAGTTACTTCAAATGGTTTATCTTTACCTTCGCGAACTACCATTAATTTAATGGGAGAACCGGGTTTACCGCGCATGATTTTAACTGCGTCATCGAGGGTCATGCCTTTAACCGGTGTTTCGTCTAAACGAATAATTAAGTCGCCAGCTTCAATGCCGGCTCGTGCCGCTGGTGTGTCATCTATCGGTGATACAACTTTAACAAAGCCGTTTTCCATACCAACCACGATACCCAGACCACCAAATTCGCCACTGGTGCCAACGCGTAGTTCATGAAACGATTCTTTATCGAGATAGGTTGAGTGTGGATCTAAACCTGATAACATGCCACGAATGGCATTTTCTAATAAGGTTTTATCTTCAACTTCTTCGACATAGTTTTCTTTAATTTTACCAAATACTTCACTTAAATTACGAATATCATCAAGTGGTAAGCCTTTGTAACTTGGAGTAGATTTATCAGCCCAAACGCCTGTGCCAACTGCAAGCATAATACCGGCCACCAGACCAACTGCCATTATAAAACCGTTTCGTAATACTAAACTCATTCTTTACACCTTCGAGATTTAATCTAAACTTGAATTTGATTTAACATCATCCGTTAAACACACAAAATATACATGAATCTTATTATTATAAACTTATTTTGTTTTGATAATACCCTATCAGCTCATTAAAAACACATAAATTACTCCACATTTAGAGCTTTAACATTATATATTAGTTCAATATATAAAAATTCGCTTAAAGCCGTCGGATCTTTTTACACCATCGACTGGGATTAGTTGGTTTACCGTTATAGCGTATTTCAAAGTAAAGCCCGGTAAATTCATTACCGCCACTATTACCAACCGATGCGATAACTTCATTGGCCTCAACCCAATCGCCGGTTTCTTTTTGGATACTTTCATTATGGCCGTACAAACTCATGTAACCATCACCGTGATCAATAATGACCAACATACCATAACCGCGTAGCCAATCAGCGTAAGCGACACGTCCTCGCGAGATTGCTCGGACGTTCATCCCGGATTTTGCTTTGATGATAACGCCATTCCATTTGAGCTTTTTACTTTTACGCGACTTGCCAAATAATTTTCGAACCGTGCCGACGGTTGGCCAGTACAGCTTACCTTTTAATTGTGAAAATTTAGGGTGCTCGCCGGGTTCCATTTGAATGTCGGGCATAACTTGATTAATTTCTTTAATCAAGCGTGCTAATTTGTGTTCATTTTGAATTAAGTGCTCTAACTCTTCACCCTTATTCAATAACTCAGATTTTAACCTAGTCAAAACCAAACTACGGGCGCGTTTAGTATTTTGTAATGCGGCTTTTTTGGTACGCTGTTTCTTAACAAGTATGTTTAAGTTTGATACTTTTCGATTAATGGCTTTACTGACTTGATCTAACTTGTTAACAATTTTTTCTGCTCGAGTGACTCGCGAACTACGCTCGGCATTAAAGTATTGGTAATAACGTAATACCCGGCCAACGGTTTCTGGTTTTTCTTGATTGAGCAATAATTTTAAATATTCTTGACGACCAATGGCGTATGCTGATCTAACTTGAATTGCTAATAACTCTAGCTGAGTTGCCATGTCTTTCTGATAGCGCGATTTATCTTTATTGAGTCGTCGTAATTCTTTTTTCTGTTGCTTTATATTACGATTAAGTGAATTCAGTGCTTTTACAAATTTACTAATTTTATATTCAGCATCTTGAAGTTCTTTTCTAACGGAGGCATGTTCGCCTCGTATTGCATTTAACTCATCGCGCAAGCCGCTAATGCGTGATCGCAGATTATTGAGTTGTTGTTGTTTTTGTGTCTCGGAATTATCTGCAATTACAGGCACTGTAACAAACAGAGTAAAAAATAATACTAAATAAAGTCCGATTTTTTGCTGCATTTATTTAGCCGCCAAGGCACAAAAAGTAGGGTGAATATTGAAAGCCAAATTTAAATCCTAATGTACTTAACCTGAACCTCGGAGACTAATTTCACCAAGAAAGATTAAAAGCCTATAACAAAAAATTTAGTTCTTATATGTAATTACAGTTAACACTTATCCTAAGTTCAAGTTACTTTAACAAACTTACAATCAGATACACTAAGTTGGTCAATGGATTTATGATTGTTCAGGCTCTAAATCAATTAAACTTGCTCCGTTCATCTCTGATGGCATTTCTAGCCCTAACATGGTGATCAATGTTGGTGCGATATCCGACAGCGCACCGTGTTCTGACATTGTTGCAGGTCGACCAATATATATACACGGAACAACATTTGAAGTATGTGCAGTATGCGCTTGACCGGTTTCTTTATTTTCCATTTTTTCAGCATTACCATGATCGGCTGTTATTAACAGTTCACCACCGGCTTTTAGAACGGCGGTTACAACTTGCCCTACGCAGCTATCCAGATACTCAATTGCGGTTACGGTTGCATCAAAATTTCCGGTATGGCCAACCATGTCTGGATTGGCGAAATTACAAATAATAACTTCGTATTTGTCACTCTCGATTGCAGCTATTAATTTTGAGGTGACTTCAGATGCACTCATTTCAGGCTTTTCATCGTAGGTGGTGACTTCACTTGGGGATGACACCAAGATTCGATCTTCGAATTCAAACGGCTCTTCTCGACCACCATTAAAAAAGAAGGTGACATGGGCATATTTTTCAGTCTCGGCAATGCGTAATTGATGCATACCCAGCTTTGAAATAAATTCACCAAAAACATTATTCAGCCGTTCTGGTGGATAAGCGACCGGAATATCGTATTCCGATTTATATTCAGTCAGACTCACAAACTGACCTAGTGTTGGCACATAGTCACGTTCAAAACCATCAAAATCCGTTTCAATAAAAGGTAGCGTTATCTGACGTGCCCGGTCGGAACGATAATTCATGAACACAACGACATCCCCGTCTTCTACCCTAACTGCCGAGCCCCCTTTAGGGATGATAGAGGTCGCTTGTACAAATTCATCTTTCTCGCCACGTTCATAGGCCATATCAAGGCCGATTTGTGCCGTTGTGGCACTAAATTCCGCTTTACCTTGTGTGATTAAATCATATGCAGCTTGAATTCGCGGCCAGCGATGATCCCTGTCCATGGCATAAAATCGACCAATAATTGATGCAATTTTGCCATTTCCGAGCTCATTAAATTTTTCCTGCATTGCTGCAATTGAGCTGGTTGCACTTTGTGGTGCAGTATCACGGCCATCAAGAAAAGAGTGCAGGTACACGTCTTGCACACCTTGCTTAACGGCTAATTCAGCCATAGCATGGATATGGGTTTCATGGCTGTGAACACCACCATCGGATAACAGGCCAAGAATATGCACGGCTTTGTTATTATCAATCGCAATTTGCATGGCATCGGTTAACGTTTGATTGGTAAAAAACGAACCGGTTTTAATCGAGCGGTTAACACGCGTGAATTCTTGATATACCACACGGCCAGCACCCAAATTTAAGTGGCCAACTTCTGAGTTGCCCATTTGATCTGCGGGTAAGCCCACGCCCGCACCGGAGCATTGAATGAAGGTATTAGGATAGCTTGCTTGGTAACGATCCATATTCGGGGTTTTTGCATGAGCAATGGCATTTCCGTCCAGTTGCTCAGAATATCCGTATCCATCTAAGATAAGGAGTGTAATAGGCTTTAAATTCAATAACTTAACTCTACGCAATAAAATACATTGGTTATAACAAAAATGAAATATTACAAGGATTATTAGACTACAGTATTAACTGAAACTTTCAACAAGTTCACCAATATGCTTAAAAATACAGGTAATACACAATATTTTCATGTTTATTATCTTGATTAGTAAAGTTGTATTATACAAAAAAGGGTCATTTCACAACAAATTTCAAATTAAACCCTATATTCT
>CAYQUC010000140.1:0-6767 GCA_964420605.1 uncultured Thioalkalispiraceae bacterium
CACCACCGAGTATGCAAGTGGAAACACAGATAGGTGAATTTTATGTTACTTACATGTCATTTCCAGCGTTTCCAAAACCCGGTGATTCGGGTAGGGTGAATTTATATGTCAAAAGAATCGATAATGGTGCAACCTATAACGGTGAAATTACATTTAAAGTAAGTGATGACAGTTTTTTTTCAGCGACACAAGAAACGCTAGGCACACAAAAAATTGACGATGGAGTATACCGCCAAGGTTTTGTTTTTAATGAGCAAGGTAATTTTTTAATCACCGCTGAGTTTGAGTCTGGTGGTGAACCTTACCGACTTGATTTTCCGTTACAAATTGGCGAACCTTTTCCGATTGGACCGATTGGTTTTAGTGTGTTTTTAATTGCGCTTATCTTATTGTTTGTTAATGTTACACAACGGACCAAGATGTCACGTATAAAAGCTCAGCAGCATCACAAGGATAAGGAGAGTCCTGGTAATAGTACTTTATGATGGACACGGTTCTTGGATTATTAAATTCCGTTGTGTACCAGAGTGAAACGGCAATGGTTCATCCGGGCTTATCCGTCATGTGGGTTGCTGCTGTTCTGCTCGTTATGTTATTTATGGTTGTATTCAAGTTACTGCATGGTTCACGAACATCAGCCTTAACTTTAAATTCATTTAGTTTAAGTGTTGCCACAGTCCCAATACTGTCTGATTTTATAAAAAAAATAATTACACGGCCTTATGTTGTTACGGCATTACGAATTATTAGCAGCGTTGTT
This sequence comes from uncultured Thioalkalispiraceae bacterium, assembly GCA_964420605.1. Classification (GTDB taxonomy): domain Bacteria; phylum Pseudomonadota; class Gammaproteobacteria; order UBA6429; family Thiohalophilaceae; genus CAYQUC01. The sequence continues at coordinate 761 of CAYQUC010000140.1, forward strand.
TTTTTATTGGTTATTGCCACAGGCTTATTTGGTACAGCGATAGCCGAACGTAACATGGCAACCATGTTGACTTGGACATTATGGTGGTCGGCTGTAGTCATGAGTGTTTTTTTTATTGGCTCGGGCTGGTGTGCAATTTGTCCTTGGGATGCTATTGCAACATGGTTAGTGCGACGTCGTTTGTGGCGGCGGGGCAGTCAACTGAGTAGTTTAAATTTAAAAGTACCAAAAAGTATACGCAACATCTGGCCCGCGACATTCATGTTTGTGTTATTAACGTGGTTAGAGCTTGGCATAGGTGTAACTACTAGCCCCTACGCGACAGCCATCCTCGCGTTACTGATTGTTGTGCTTGCAACAATATCATTATCGGTGTTTGAGCGAAAAGCATTTTGTCGTTATTTTTGTGCGGTTGGGCGCACATTAGGAGCCTATGGTGGAATAGCACCTGTTGCGTTGCGTCCGGTGGATCCAGCTGTTTGCACTGCGTGTAAAACTCTTGATTGTTATCACGGCACTGACACGATTGAAGCTTGTCCAACGCATTTGCTCATGGGCAGTTTAACACAAAATACATACTGCACTTCGTGTGGCGCGTGTAGCCAAAGTTGTCCAAGCCAGAATATTAGTTGGCAAATACGGCCAGTTGGTTCAGAAATTACTGTTGCATCCAGACCGCATTGGGATGAAGCTTGGTTTATATTAAGTTTGTTAGCATTAACTTTTTTTCACGGCTTTACTATGATGCCATACTGGGAAACGTGGATGCAAGCGTTGGCCTATGAACTCGGTGATTCCGGTCGCTTGTTAGTTAGTTTTAGTATCGGCATGGCCGTTGCGATGGCTATCCCAATAATATTATACAGTTTGAGTATTAGTTACTTACAAAAAATAAATCCACAAACACAATGGCGACGTACTTTCTCGGCAATGGCATTTAGTGCTTTACCGTTGGCCTTCACATATCATATCGCACACAATCTAAATCACCTAGTACGTGAAAGTGCTGGATTTTGGTCGGTATTACTAAATCCGTTTGGAACGCAAACATTGCCACTATCATCACAAGAGCTGCATTTTCGACATATGAATCCGTTAGTGCCAGATAGTGTCATCTTTGCATTACAAGCATTGTTAATTTTATTTGGATTTTATCTTGCGCTAAAGATCGCAAGTTATCGAATAACACAACTTGAATCTTATGAGCCAAAAAATTTTAATAAACTATTTATAGTGATGGTTGTTTTTATTAGTTTAATGAGCTTAATGAGTTTATGGTTATTAATGCAACCAATGATAATGAGAATGTAGTATGACTAAAATAAAATCGCTGATCGATAAGTTTCAAAATATTTTAAAAAAATACTGTAGTTTAAGTAAAAACTTTCCTATTATTGTATTTTTTAGTGTGTTTATTTTTGGTATTTTATTTTGGACCGGATTTAATACCGCGATGGACTTAACCAATAATGAATCATTTTGTATTTCTTGTCACGAAATGGAAAATAACGTGTACCAAGAATACAAAAAAACGGTGCATTACCGTAACCGTACTGGGGTACGTGCTACTTGTCCAGACTGTCATGTGCCAAAAGATTGGGTTCACAAAACAATTAGAAAAATAAATGCAACCAATGAATTGTTTCACAAAGTGATTGGCACTATTGATACCAAAGAAAAATTTGACTCCAAACGGTTACAGCTTGCAGAATATGTCTGGCAAACTATGCGTGACAACGACTCACGCGAGTGCCGTAATTGCCATAGTTTTGAATACATGGCATTAAATAAACAAGATCATAAATCCAACGAAAAACATAAAAGTGCGCTTGAGCGAAAAATGACGTGTATTGAATGTCACATGGGCATTGCACATAAAATTGCAGAGGATTTTGATAAAGAGGGCTTAATTCATGAAGGCTTTAAAAAATCCAAACGACCTTGCACGGACTGTCATAAAGACATGGCGCAAGGTGAATGGTAAATAACTATCATGGATAGAAGGGAATTTTTTAGACGTGGTATCAGTCGCGTTGCAGAAAAAGCCGTTACTACTGTCGACAACAAAATATCGGCTCGAGCGGTTCGCTGGATTAGGCCGCCGTATGCAAAAGCAGAATTGGAATTTTTGTTAGCGTGCACTCGTTGCAATGCTTGTATCGAGGCTTGCCCTCATAATATTATATTTCCATTATCAGCTAAAAATGGTGCCGACGTGATGACTACACCAGCGTTGGATTTATTAAATTCGGGTTGTCATTTATGTCATGATTGGCCTTGCGTTACTGCTTGTGACAGCTCCGCATTAGCCTTACCTGATAAACAAAAAGACGATGAGACATTACCCTTACCGAACCTTGCCCGCGCCACAATTAATACCGAGTTGTGTTTACCGTACAAAGGTCCAGAATGTGGTGCCTGTGCTGACTCGTGTGTGGTCGAGGGCGCATTAGTGTGGTTACGCGAACGACCAACAATTAACGCCGATTTATGTGTAGGTTGTGCGCGCTGTCGTGAACACTGCATCACTGAACCAAAGGCCATCACGCTGCTAAAACACTAACTAATTTAATGTTTATTTAAGATTTCTTTAATGTTAAATTCTGTGTTTAGTGTATTAAACTAATTCAAATCCCCCCATATTAATGTTCTGAATAAAATTAGTAAGGTATATCAGCGTTATACAATACCTTAGCAATACAGTCTAGAATTACCTGTCAACGGCTTATTAACTTTTTTTACTATTATAATGTTCGAAAATTTGTCATACTGTGCTTGGCTTATATAAGCTAGTTTTATTCATCAACACTAGAAAAATATTATGCACCAAAAATTTAATATTGAAGCATTTGAAACGTCGTGTAAAAACTGTTCTTTGTCAGAGCTGTGTTTACCCCGGGGTTTAACTGATTCAGAAATGCAAACACTTGATAATTTGGTTGAGAAACAAAAACCATTTAATACTGGGGAATACATTTTTCAATCTGGACAACAATTTAGTAAATTGTATGCGATTAAATCGGGTTCTGTTAAAGTCGTGCTGCCTACTGAAGATGGTGAACAACAAATTATCGGATTTTTTATGCCCGGTGAGCTACTGGGTTTGGATGCTATGGGAAAAAACAAACACGTTTGTTCTGCTATTGCGTTAGAAACCACTAGTGTTTGTTCTCTACCGTACAATGACATGCAGGATATTTGTCATGATATTAAAAGTTTAAGTAAACAATTTCTATCATTAATTAGTTCAGAAATTGGTAATGAGCACCAAATGTTATTAACGTTGGGCAAAAAGAAAGCCGACTCGCGTTTAGCAACATTTTTAATAAATCTTTCCTGCCGGTATGCCAGCCGAGGTTTATCGTCCAATGAATTTAACTTGTCAATGTCGCGTTATGACATATCAAATTATTTAGGTCTGGCCAATGAAACCGTGAGCAGGTTGTTTACTCGGTTTCGAGAAGAAAATATTTTAACGGTCGAACGTCGTCTAGTTAAAATAGTAGATCAAGACAAACTGAGAGCCATGGCAAAAGCCTAGTTTATTGTCTGGCTTAAATTAATCGTGAGAATTGCGAATCTTTTTTCTTAGCATTGCTATTCGCAGCCGAAATTGGTGTCACATTATTAGTGTTCATGGGTAAGAATTTATCAAAGACCATGGCGATGTTTCGCAATAATAACCTACCGGCAAGTGTAACCGTAATGATATTCTCTTTTTTAATGAGTAGGCCATCACCTTCCATTTGAAGTAATAGATTTTTTTCTGCTGCAAAATACTGATTAAATATAATGCCATAATTTTGTTCAATGGCGCTAATGTCAATTTTACTGTGGCACGTAATTTGAGCAATAATATCGGCTCGTAAGTTATCATCCAAATCTAAATTATAACCTTTAAACAGCGGTAGTTTATGTTGGTCTAATAAGGCGTAATATTCTTCGAGTGTTTTAACATTTTGTGAGTAGCTGTCGGCTATTTTACTAATTGAGGTAATACCCAGTGCTAATGTATCGCATTCTTCATGTGACGAATAACCCTGAAAATTACGTTGCAAACTAAAGTTTCGTTGTGCAATGGCTAATTCATTATCGGGTTTAGCAAAGTGGTCCATACCAATATAGACATATCCTGCATCGGTTAATAATTCAATGACCATTTGTAAAATAGCCAGTTTTTCATTTGCTGATGGCAAGTCTGATTCTGAGATTCGTCGTTGAGGCTTAAATAAATGCGGCATATGCGCATAATTGTATATCGCGATTCTATCAGGCTCGTAGTTTATAACTTTGTTAATGGTGTCTTTAAATGAAGCGACAGTTTGAAAAGGCAAGCCATAAATTAAATCGATATTAATGGATTGAAAATCATAATGCCGTGCAGCACTAATAATCTCCAAAGTGTCAGATTCGGGTTGAATTCGATTGACAGCAAGTTGTACCTTGTTAGAAAAATCCTGAACTCCGAGACTGATTCTATTAAAGCCCAGTTTTCGAATTAAGGCAATAGTACCGGTACTGGCTTTACGAGGATCAATCTCAATAGAGTAATCGCCTGAGTCATCATCGAGTAGCGTAAAGTTAGAACGTATTGCTTGCATTAACTGGGTCATTTGCTCATCTGACAAAAAGGTCGGAGTACCACCGCCCCAGTGTAATTGTTCTACAATACGGTCGTCATCAAATAATGCTGATTGAAGTTCTATTTCCTTGATTAAATAATCTAAATAGGTTTTTGCTTTAGTGTGATCTTTGGTAATGACTTTATTACACGCACAGTAATAACAAATACTGTCACAAAACGGGATATGGAAATACAGCGATAGTGGTTTGGGAATTAAGTCACTATTACTAATAGAAATATTTTGTTTATAATCAGATATCGTAAATGAATCGTTAAATTGAGGTACGGTTGGGTACGAGGTATAACGTGGACCCGTGACATTATATCGCTCTAATAGTGTTTTATTAAATTCAATTTGTTGTCGCATGTGCATGATCAATTTTACCCAAATTTAGTAAGCAGCAGGTTCGCATTTTACTGCGTTATTAATTGAGTATAATTAATGACTACAATTGGATTATTGATCTTAATCAGTCATTGCCTAGTCCTTAGAGTGATTTTGAACGAATAACTGCCATTTTCTCAATTTGCATATCGTGATAGGTATGTGGAATACCACCGACACCCAAGCCTGAATGGCGCAGCCCAGCAAATGGCATCCAATCAACTCGAAATGCGGTGTGATCATTTATCATGACGGCACTGGCATTTAGTTGACTGTAAACATATAACGCAGTATCGATATTTTTGGTGAAAACCGCGGCTTGAAATGCCACATCGAGTGCATTGGCACGGCCTAGTGCTTCATCGACAGTGTCATAACTGTAAACACAAATAACGGGACCAAAAACTTCTTTTTGAGAAACTAACGATTTATCATCAGGGTTAAATAACACCGTTGGTGCATAGCAATTATTGTTTGCTTTGCCGCCTGTTAACAATTCAGCGCCTTCGGCTATGGCTTTTGTTACCCAGTCATGGACACGTTGTACTTCGTGTTGTCGGATTAGTGGACCAATGTCGGTTTTTTCATCGGTAGGGTCACCAACAACGTGTTGTTTTCCTAATTCACTGATTTTTAGTGCGACATCGCGCGCAATACTGTGATGACAAAAAATACGTTGTACTGAGACACAGACTTGGCCTGCATGATAAAAGCCACCCTTGGCGAGTAAGGGTAATGCGTCATCCAGATCGGCATCGGCTTCAATGATAACCGGTGCAACACCACCGTGTTCCAGTGCACAGCGCGCACCGGCAGCGAGTTTGCTGCGTAACATCCAACCAACGGCTGCGCTGCCAATAAAACTAAAAAATCCAACACGGGCATCACTGACTAATTGTGTTGATACATCATTGTTGTCTGTGGTTAATGCTTGACACCATGCATCGGGTAAACCTGCTTCACGCAAAATAGACACAAAACGATAACACGACAGTGGG
>CAYQUC010000141.1:0-6763 GCA_964420605.1 uncultured Thioalkalispiraceae bacterium
AACCTCTGGATACCGGCTTAAAATATAACCGGTATGACGTAAATGTTGAAACCAAAATTTATTACAACCGTCACCCCGGTGATCTGTTGAGCCGGGGTCCAGTTGCTCTGAACGTTGTTTACACTATAAATAATTCATGGCAACAACGATTCCGACGCAAAAAGATCTTTCAAACCTTCACGCTCACGGATAACATGAATTTGGTCACCATCAACCATGATTTCTACCGCGCGTGGTCTCGAGTTGTAATTGGAACTCATGGTAAAACCATAAGCACCTGACGATCGAACAGCCAATAAATCACCTTCTATAATTGCTAATTCACGTTCTTTTCCGAGGAAATCACCCGTTTCACAAATAGGACCTACAATATCGTATTGCTCCGTCTCTACGGAACTGTTTACTTTTACTGGGATAATATTTTGCCAAGCAGAATACAGCGATGGTCGAATTAAATCATTCATTGCAGCATCTACAATCGCAAAGTTTTTATGGTCTGATTTTTTTAAATATTCGACTGTTGTTACTAAAATACCTGCATTACCTGCAATGGCACGTCCCGGTTCAATTAGGATTTTTAATTTTCGCGAACCCAAACGTTCTGACAATGCTTTAGCATACTCATCGGGTAATGGTGGTTGTTCATCTTTATATTGAATACCCAAACCACCACCCAAATCTAAATGGTTAATGTTTATACCCTTACTTGCTAATTTATCAACAAGAATCAAAACGCGATCTAAGGCATCCAAAAATGGTGCTGTATCGGTTAATTGTGATCCGATGTGACAATCCACTCCTGCAATGTTAATAAACTCCATTGCTGCTGCGGTGTTATACACAGCTTCAGCCGCATTAATTTCTATGCCGAATTTATTATCTTTTAATCCTGTGGATATATAAGGGTGTGTGCCGGCATCAACATCAGGGTTAACGCGAATGGAAATAGTAGCAACCTTACCCAGTTGAGATGCAACTTGATTCAATCGATGTAATTCCGATTCGGATTCAATATTAAAACAATAAATACCCACGTTTAAAGCTCTAAACATTTCTGTGGCCGTTTTACCAACACCCGAAAAAACAATTTTATCCGGTGCAGCACCGGCTGCAAGCACACGCTCTAATTCACCAACCGATACAATATCAAATCCTGAACCTAACTTTGCTAGAATATTTAAAATTGCGATATTTGAATTTGCTTTTACGGCATAACAAACCAAATGATCATGCGCTGACAATGCATCATTAAATGCGTTCCAATGACGTTCAAATGTTGCTCGCGAATAGACATAACACGGTGAGCCATAAGTTTGAACAATTCGTTCAACTGCGACATCTTCGGCATAGAGTTCGTTGTCACGATAATTAAAATAATCCATCGAATATTTCTTCTTTAGGTTGAGTTAGCTAATTGATGGCAGAACAGTATGACTACTGCCCGGAAGACTTCGGTTTTGATTCAGAGTCATCCGGACTTTCTGGCTGACTAACTGGCGTACTGTCAGATGCGCCAGAATTATTTGGAACACCAAGGTCAATTGGAGTAGCAGTTTGAGGTGTTGCTTGCTCAGTCACTTTAGCTTGCTTGGGTGCAGGTTCTACCGGTAAAAACAAGTCGCCTTTTTTACCGCAAGCAGCCAGCACTGTAATACTCAAAAACAGTATTATTAATGTTAAATGTATCGTTCGATACGCGTTAAATAGTGTGCTTAAAAAAACCGAGTGTCGCATAACTAGACCAATTTAAATAAAATGCGTTCTGACAAACGTCGAACTTGGCTAAATTATACGGTAGTTTTACAGCGCAGCACAGTGAACGGTTAATTTTATCCTGAATTTGCGTAAAACTGGGCAAGCTCAGGCGATAGGATTTATACTCTATATTCTGTCACTTAGTGTAGTCCTTTAATGATTTTAGAACTGATTACTGTCATTGTTGCTGTCGTAGGTATCCTATTGTTTTTATTAGCAATTAAACGTCTCTGGCGGCGTAAATTGATAACCGGCAGCTTACAAGGCTTAACCGGCTTATTATTACTCAGCCTTGCGGCGTTATCGGGCTCTATCGCTTTAAATTTATACAGCTACCAACAACTGACCCATGAACAGTCCATTGCTGAGTTTCACCTAACCCAACTTGAGCCAACCTTGTACCGTGCCTTTATTACCCTGCCCGATAACAGCACCTTGAGCTACGATCTACGCGGTGACCAATGGCAATTGGATGCCCGAATCCTAAAATGGTCGGGCATTGCCACACTCGCGGGCCTGAAAACCCATTATCGACTTGAACGCCTAGCTGGCCGGTACAGCGATATTAAGGCTGAACGTAACGCGCCACGGACAGTTTATGCTATCAACCCATCGCAATTTTTAACTAATTGGTCTCCGGATATTTGGTTGTTTATAAAAAAACATCAAGATTGGTTTCCGTGGGTCGATGCTATTTATGGTAGTGCAACTTACTTGCCCATGAGTAACCGCGCCAGTTATACCATCAAGGTCAGTACCACTGGATTAATTTCTCGACCTAATAATACCGAGGCTGTCAATGCGGTTCAAAACTGGCATTAAGTTATCATCATCATTAGAAAAATAAATGAGTATTAAATCCAACATTTTTATTTGGTTCTTTGTAGCGACGGTTTTACCGCTAACCGCGCTGGCATTAACGGCTATTTATTATAGCGAATCAAATTATAAGCAAACAGTTAGTAATGACATAAACAATAGCATCAATCGTTTAGCAACTGATTTATTGCATTACCACGAGCATAATCGAGAGCTGGTGTTGGGCTTATCCAACTCTCCTGCGGTTAAAGAAATGTTACCAGTTCTATACTCTGCTAAGCGTAACAAAATCCATCCCGACATTAACGTTCGACGCTCTCGCTTAAACCGTTTTTTTGAAGGCTTTCAAACAATTCTACCCGGTGTTTTTTATCTGCGGATAATTGATACAAAAGGCAATGCGTTAATAAAAGTAAGTAATTTAAAACGCAGTGCAGCTATTTATGATAATTTATCGGGCATTCCATATGTTGAAAGCGGTGTTCAAACCAAAAAATTTATCTCCGAACTTTATGACATACCGCGCAATGAAGTTAGCATGATGCTGCTACCCCATAATAAAAAAATATCGGATGAAATGCGTTTTTTACCCTTACTGGATTATATTGTACCGTTGTATCATCGAAATAAACGAGTTGGCGCACTCACTGTCACATTATTAGGCAATCCACTCGATAGCATTATGGACCATGCACCACGACTTTATAAAGGTAATGTTTTATTGTTTGAAAATAATCCGGACGATAAAACTCGTGACGGTATGCTATTGTATGATGATATCAATAATGTTCGATTTGCCCAGCGGCACAATAACGTAAAATTATTTAGTGATGTTTATAGTCAATCATTGCAATCAAAATTAATAGCCAAACCTGACGGAAAAATAATACTCGATGATAAATCTATAATTTATTTTACAGAACTGTTTCCGTATCCTGATCAATTAATCAGTTGGGTTATGGCCACTAAAGTTAAATCAGATATAATTTCTGCGCCTTTTAAAAACATAAAATACGGTATCTGGATTTTTATTGGGGTTGCCTTATTGATTAGCTTATTATTAGCAAACATTGCTGCACACAAAGTATCAAATCCAATTAAAACGCTAGCTAAAAACTTAACTGCATTTGCCGATGGAAAATCGGATTACCGCGCCCCAACAAATTATAAGCTTGAAGAAATAAAATCACTATCCATAGCCTATAATTACCTTGCTGATAACTTAGACTCGGCACAACAGGAGCGCGATAAGGCACAGAGCTTGGTCTTACGCAGCGCGAAACTTGCCAGTATCGGACAAATGGCAGCCGGTATTGGACATGAAATAAATAACCCATTAAATAATATTTTATCTTATTCAAAACTAATTACGCGAGATATTGACCCTGATTCAGACTTAAAAAAAGATATAGACTCACTACGCGATGAAGCATTACGTGCTTCAAATATCATCAAAGGCATTTTAAATTTTGCACGACAAGTACCACCAAATTATGAAAGTTTTGAAGCAACCGCGTTTATCGACGAATCGATTAATTTGGTACAACAAACTTCAATAAATAAAAACATTTCAATTCGCACATTGATAGAAGACAATATTGTAACCCAAGGCGACCGAAGCCAATTACAACAAGTGTTGATTAATTTATTAATTAATGCAATTCAATCCAGTGAAAAAAATGGACAAATTGTTGTTGCGGTAAAAAACACAACCGAGTGTTTAATTATTTCTATTCGCGATGAAGGTTGTGGTATAAAACCCGATACCCTAGATAAAGTATTTGATCCCTTCTTTAGCACCAAAGCTGAAGGGCAAGGTAGTGGCTTGGGCTTATCGATTAGTCTTGGTATAATGGAGTCACACCAAGGAAAGTTATTAATCACCAATAACCAAGTCCGTGGTATCACAGCTACTATGCGACTCCCAATTAATAAAAGAAAACCCAGTTAAGATGAATGCTAAAAATGAATAATAGGCCAAAAATAGTTTTTGTTGATGATGATATTAAAGCAGGTGAACTCATGCTGCGCTTTAGTAAAGGCGCACATTATGACGTTAGTGTATTTCAAGATCCTGGAAAAGTACTTATTTATTTCAAAGAAAAACAAATTGACTTGATTATAAGTGATTTGCGTATGCCATCAATGACCGGTATGGAGTTACTGGCTGAAATACGAAAATTGGATTCTGACCTGCCATTTATTATCATTACCGGATTTGCAAATATCGATGATGCCATTGAAGCGGTACGCTTGGGTGCAACCGACTTTATCAAAAAACCATTTGATATGGATGAAATGCAAATATTAATTAACCGAACCTTAGAAACACAAGCTTTAGTTAATGAAAATAAAATGCTCAAGCAACAATTAAGCTCAAACACAAAAAAGATAAATTTAATTGGTGATGCCACGGCCATGCAAAAGGTGTATCAATTAATTACCAAAATAGCTGACATTCGCTGCAACGTTATTATTGAGGGAGAATCGGGTACCGGCAAAGAGTTAATGGCTCAATCAATACACTATAAGAGTCATTACGCCGATACACCATTTGTGATAATTGATTGCGGCTCATTAAGTGACACATTATTAGAGAGTGAATTATTTGGACACGAAAAAGGTGCGTTCACTGGAGCCGTGTCAACCAAACACGGACTGTTAGAAACGGCTACGGGCGGTACTGTTTTTCTCGATGAAATCGGAAATATATCCGATGCAATGCAAACCAAACTACTGCGTGTCATTCAAGAACAAGAAATTACGCGTGTTGGTGGAGTACACAGCATTGCTATTGACGTTCGGTTTATCGTAGCAACCAATCGTAACCTCATCGAGATGGTCGCGGACAATTCTTTTCGCGAAGATCTCTATCATCGTCTCAATGTCATTAATTTAACCATGCCGGCACTCCGCGAACGCCGCGATGACATTACACTGCTAATAAATCATTTTATCCAGTATTTTGCCAAACACTACAACCGCGTTGTCACGCATTTTGATGCCGAATCTTTAAAGCAATTAAGAGCTTATGATTGGCCTGGCAATGTACGCGAATTACGCAATCTGGTTGAGCGCCATATCGCACTCGCCGACGAACCTGAATTACACCTACAAGCATTAAACCCAATTAAAGAATCGGATCAAATTGATGCCGATAAGCCAACTCTGCACACCCTAGAAAAACGCTATATTTTAAAAACACTGGAACGTCTGGACGGCAACCGTGAAACTACCGCTAAAACCTTGGGTATCAATAAATCAACATTGTGGCGCAAACTCCAAGCCGGAAAAACGCCCGAATCAGAGTAAAAACTGTGATCCAATCGTCCATATTGCAACAAAACGGTGACTTCATCGTGCAATTTGCACGAATAATAATATCTTAAGAATTACAAATCAGCTCTATCTTATTGTTTTTTAAGAATATTTAATTTTATTCTAAAGTTGGCCTAATTACTGCTTTTATACTACTGAATATAATTAAAATGCGAATTTGAGGAGCAAAATTTATGGAACGTAGAACCTTTTTAAAGGGAACACTTGCCACAAGTACCGTAGCTATTGCAGCTAGTGCTGGCATGTTAAGCCCACGTAACGTTTTAGCCGCCTGGCCAAAATCTGCATTCGAAGCTAAAAGCGTTGATAGCGCTTTAAACTCTTTATTAGGAAGTTCTGCAACTTCTGCTTCGGGTGATATTAAAATCAAGGCACCAGACATTGCTGAAAACGGCGCTGTGGTACCTGTTACTATTACAACGAGTATTGCTAACGTTGAGTCTATTAGCATTGTTACCAAAAACAATGGTACACCACTAGCTGCTAACTTTAATATGGCTAGCAACGCTAAAGGCTTTATTTCAACTCGAATCAAGATGGGTAAAACCTCTGACGTTGTTGCAGTAATCAAGGCTGGCGGTAAAAGCTTTACAGCAGAGAAAAACATCAAAGTAACCATCGGCGGTTGCGGCGGTTAACACCTAATTAAGCGAGGAATATTATAATGGCTAAAACAATACGTATCCGTGCCAGTGCGAAAGGTGATATCACCACCGTAAAGGCTTTAATCACTCATCCAATGGAAACTGGTCTTCGTAAAAACAAGAAAACCGGTAAAGTATTTCCTGCTGAGTATATTCAAGAAGTAAAATGCGAACATAACGGCTTGGCTGTAATGACCGCTCAATGG
>CAYQUC010000142.1:0-6701 GCA_964420605.1 uncultured Thioalkalispiraceae bacterium
CACGACGGTATTCAAATTTATCAACCGCTTTCATTAATCCGATATTACCTTCTTGGATTAAATCTAAGAATTGTAAGCCACGGTTGGTGTATTTTTTAGCAATAGAAATAACGAGCCGTAAATTAGCTTCGACCATTTCTTTTTTAGCTCGACGTGCTTTGGCTTCACTAATTGACATTTTACGGTTGATGTCTTTGATGTCCGTAATGGTCAAGTGATGCTCGTTTTCAATTTCGACTAGCTTTTGCTGAGCGTCTAAAATTTCTGCTTTGTGTTCGACTAACACGGCTGAATAACTTTCACCGGCGTTAATGTGTCTCTCTAACCAGTCTAAATCGGTTTCATTTTTTGGAAATGAGGTTATAAACTGCTTACGCGGCATATTGGCCTGATTAACACAAATGGTCATAATGGTTTTTTCACAAGAGCGAATTTCATCGATCATTTGGCGCATCTGGGTAATGAGCTTATCAATAAATTTGGGCGCAAATTTAATTTCAATGAATTCATTGATCATTGCGTCACGGAGTTTTACTGTTTTGCTGTCAGAGTACGAATGCTTGCCAATCGCAATTGTGTATTTTTTAAATAACGCTGCAATTCGAGTGAAGCGTTCTTTTGCTTCTTCTGGATCGGGTCCGGTTGGGCCAGTATCTTCTTCGTCATCAGCCGATTTTTGTCCCGGAGATGGGATTACATCGGGTGTTGTTGGATCAATAAAAGCCACTAATAAATCGTTTAAACGCATTTCTTCAGCAATGACTCGATTACTAGCTTCAATTGTCATTTCAACAATATTAGGGTGTGACAGTAATGCCGACATCATTAATCGCAGGCCGGCTTCAATACGTTTGGCGATTTCAATTTCGCCTTCACGGGTTAATAGTTCAACTGCGCCCATTTCACGCATGTACATGCGCACGGGGTCAGTAGTTCGACCAAATTCACTGTCAACATTGACTAAAGCCGCGGCAGCTTCTTCAGCGGCTACGTCATCAATGGTATTGGTGTCCATGGTTAAGGTGTCGGCATCAGGAGCAACTTCATGGACTTGAATGCCCATGTCGTTAATCATGCTGACAATATCTTCAATTTGTTCTGGGTCAACTATGTCATTTGGCAGGTGGTCATTGACCTCGGCATAGGTTAAATAACCTTGCTCTTTCCCTTTTGCGATGAGAACTTTTAGTTGAGATTGCTGTTGTTGCTTATTGTCCATACTTTGTACTTTTGGAAGACTCATATATGATTACTTTTCTACTTAGATTTAACGTTTAAATTAAAACCATTTCGGGTGCGTGAAACTTGTCTATTTTACACTATATTCAGCACTTTTTCTCTAATTGAAAACAATTTTTCATGGGGAGGGAAGACATTTATATAATAGATGATAGCCTATTTTATAACCATCAGATCGTCCCTGACATAATTAAGTAATACCATTAGAAAAAAACTATGTTACTTTAGGTTCGCTTAAGTAATTGTTTTAACTCATTTTTCTCGGTTTCATCCAAGCTACCTTGGGTTGACAATTGCAGTAGGTAGTCGGTTCGAGTTTCTTTAATATTTTGCTTGAGTAACGCTAATGCACCAGTGAATTCAGCATCTAGTGCATCATCATCTACTAATATAGGTTGTGTGGCGAGTTTTTGCAAATGTTGTGCGGAATTAGTGTCCCGAAAACGCTCAATTAATGCACTGGTGTTTATTTCTGGGTTGTTATGTACCAGTGACATCAGGTTGAGAAATAAATCAGAGCCGGGTAAGGATAACTCGGAAATTTGCTCGGTTTCTGGACTGAGCAAGGCTAATTTGGGTTTATGCAGTAGTAGTGTGATTAGTGTCCGGACCGGTGATTGTGAATGGCGCTGAGTGTTTGCCTTTTGAGCGCGACGCGGCCGCATTACTTCAGCATCATTAGAGTCTGTTTTATTGTTATTACTAATATTTTTGTCGTTAATCTCGAGGCCCGCCAGTTCTGACAAGTGTTTTAACATCATTTGTCGATAAACGCCTTTGGGCAATTTAGCGAGATATGGCTTGGCATGTTGCACTAGACGGGCGCGGCCATCGAGTGATTTTAAATCCAATGAGTGTGATAACGAATTAAAGAAATATTGTGAAAATGGCATGGCTGCATCTATTTCGGCTTCAAATTGGTCTTTGCCGTTGTTTCTAATTTGGCTGTCAGGGTCCTGACCATCGGGCAAAAACATGAAACGGATTTCAAAACCTTCACGCATCACGGGTAGCGCATTTTCTAAAGCGCGCCAGGCTGCTTCGCGACCAGCTCGATCACCATCAAAACAAAATATAATTTGTTCACTGAGCCTAAATAATTTAGTTAAGTGCTCACTGGTGGTTGCTGTGCCGAGTGTTGCAACCGCATAACGCACGTCGAATTGAGCGACGGATACCACGTCCATGTAACCCTCAACAACCAATAAACGTTTGATTTGCCGCAATGACTGTCTTGCTTCATACAAGCCGTACAATTCTTGCCCTTTGTGAAATAAGGGAGTTTCCGGAGAATTGAGGTATTTAGCACCCTGATCGTCGTTATTTAATACACGTCCTCCAAATCCAATACAACGCCCACGTTGATCTTGGATTGGAAACATAATTCTATCTCTAAATCGATCATAGGTTTTGCCCGTGTCATTCTCAATCAACATGCCACTGTCAATTTGCTGCGCTTTGCTATAACCGGCACTGCTTAGTACTGTATTGAGGTTATTCCAGCCATCGGGAGCAAAACCAATACCAAATTCTGCGGCTATTTCGCCACTCAGTCCGCGCTTTTTAAGGTAATCGACTGCGGTTTTAGCGGTTGGCTGTTGTCGTAATTGTTGTTGGTAATACTGTTTGGCGGCGCTCATTAAGTCGTACAGATCGTGTTTCTGACGAATCTCGGCGGTAGTTTGATTGGATTGTGGCGATGATTCACGTGGTACCGTGAGCCCGGTTTGGTGCGCGAGTTCTTCAATCGCCTCCGGAAAACTCAAGTGTTCGTACTCCATCAAAAAGCTAATTGCAGTGCCATGGGCACCGCAGCCAAAGCAGTGATAAAATTGTTTCACGCTGCTAACGGTGAAAGACGGCGTTTTTTCACCATGGAACGGGCAACAGGCCTTGTACTCTTTTCCGGCCTTTTTTAGTGGCACGCGCGCATCGATTACTTCAACCACGTCAACGCGGTTCATTAGGTCATCAATAAAAGTTTGTGGAATACGGCCAGCCATAGGTGCAATTATGGAGTAATTTTAAACTGCAAGGGGGATTAGGATCGGTAATTCATGGTTAAAATTATAAATAGATACAGTATTATAGTAAAATTTTAATATTATCAATGGCTTACTTTAATTCGTTTCTTGCATAAAATTCACAATCCAATGCGCAATGTCGACATGTTGGGTTTTTAGGTTTAATGTTTGAATCGCATCAAAATAACGTCCTTCACCAATGCGTTCACGGCGCAGGGTCAAACGCTCTTCTAGATAATCGACTTCGAACTCAGGATGACCTTGGAAGCACAACACTTTTCGGCCAATTCGAAACGCAGAGTTGACGCAAAAATTGTTTTCAGCGATTCTTGTGGCACCATCGGGCAGTTCCACAACTTGGTCTTGATGGCTCACCAGTAACGAAAAGTCATCCAGAGCCGGATGCATCCATGAGTTGGATTCGGTCACGGTGCTTTTCATCACACCAACACCCCAGCCATCGGCGTGTTTTTCAACTTTGCCTCCAAGGGTATCGGCAATGAGTTGATGACCAAAACAAATACCCACTAATTTTGTATTGTGTCGAACGGCATTCACGATAAATTTTCGTACCGTATTTATCCAAGGTAGGTCGTCATAGACACTTTCTTTACTGCCGGTGATGACATAAGCATCACAGTCATTAAGCGCCTCCGGGTATTTATTATCAATCACACGGTAGGTAGTGAAGGTGATATAAGAATCAACCTGATGAAATAAACGCTGAAACATATCACTATAACTGCCATAACGGTTTTCGACATTAATGTCATGTCGTTCAGTTAATAATATTCCAATGTGCATTATTTATAATTTTCCAGTTACCGCATTTGTAAAAATGTTTGAATATTGTTCGGCTGTAAATGAAATTGGATTACCGGCAGCGGCTGCATCGGCGCAGGCTAACTTTCCAATCAAGTTGCTTTTATCCGCATTAATATCAATTGCACTTAAGGTATGTGGAATACGTAATACTTTTCTAAACTCCAGTGTCCACGATAAAAAACCGTCAAATGAATAATCGTTTAGATCAAGACACTGACACACGTGTGATAATTTGTTTTTAATCGCTGATTTATTGGCGACTAAAACATACGGTAATAATATCGCATTCAGTAAGCCATGGTGCTTATCGTATAATGCGCCGAGAGGGTGCGCCAAGGCATGAACCGCACCGAGTCCTTTTTGGAAAGCACTAGCGCCCATGGTCGATGCCACCAACATATGGCTGCGTGCCACAATATCGCCGGCTTGATTAAAGGCAAGTGGTAGCCATTGTTTAATTAAACGCATTCCTTCAAGTGCAATGCCATCCGCGATGGGGTGGTAGCTTGGAGCACAATAGGCTTCAAGATTATGCACGAACGCATCAATTCCGGTTGCGGCTGTTAGTGCTGCCGGTAAACCAACGGTGAGCCCCGGATCGGCGATAACCACTTTAGGCATCATATCCGGATGAAAAATTATTTTTTTTGCGTGCGCTGCTTCATCAACAATAACAGCCGCGCGTCCAACTTCAGACCCCGTGCCAGCGGTGGTTGGCAGTGCAATAACAGGCGCAATACCATCACGATTAATATCCTTCCAGTTATCACCTTTATCTTCAAAGTCCCATAAAGATTTTGTTTGTCCGGACATTAATGCAATGGTTTTTCCTGCATCCAGTGCGCTCCCACCACCCACTGCAATAACACCATCGTGCTGACCCTTTTTATAAACTTCAACACCCGATTGAATATTAAACCCCGTCGGATTGGATTTTACCTTACTAAAAACTTCAGTGTTTATTCCGCTGTCGGTCGTACTCTGTAATAATTCCTGGATAAATACATTATCAACCAAACCATGGTCGGTGACTAATAATGGTTTTGTAATATTTAATTCATTACAAATAGCGCCCAGTTCAAAACTGCGCCGGTGTCCAAAACGAATATCGGTAGGGAAGTTCCAATTGCCAAATAATTGTTCAGTATCTTTAATATCCATATAGTCTCATCCATTTATAAAAATTGAAAATGATACGACTTAGGTCGTGTCAGTTGATGATAGGCTAACACGGATAACGAGCAACCTCGACCAGAATTTTTGATACCAACCCAAGCAAGCGCTGGATCAAGATAATCGCAACGGTTAAGAAATACCGTACCGGTTTGTAACTGATCGGCAATTATTGTCGCGTGTTTATTTTCAGCTGACCATATTGATGCAGTTAGACCGTAACGACTGTCATTCATTAATTCAATTGCTTGTGCGTCACTAGATACTTTCATAATACCAACAATCGGTGCAAAACTTTCTGTCGTCATTACATCCATCGAATGATCTACGTTTAACAAAACTTGGGGCGCTAAATAATTGTCAGCTAAATCTGAACTATTAAAATAATTTTCAGCGATACATGATTTACTGCCGTTATTACATGCTTGTACTAGTTGCGCTCGTGCAGTGTTAGCCGACTGACTATTAATCATCGGGCCAAGAGTTGTGTCGGGTTCAAGTGGGTTTGCTAATTTGTATTGTTTTACGCATTCAATAAAACAGTCAGTAAAGTCTTTATAAACATGTTCATGTACGTAAATTCGTTCAACCGCACAACACGATTGTCCCGAATTAAAAAAAGCACCATCGACAATGTTGTCAACTACTGATTTAAAATGATCAGAATTGATATCAATATCGGCGCGCACATAGGCAGGATCATTACCACCCAGTTCAAGCGCGAGCGGTTTAAACAAACCTGCAACACTTCGTTCTATTTTTGCTCCGCTGGCTACCGAGCCTGTAAACGAAATATAATTTATATCTGGGTGTGTGATAATCTTAGTGGCGGCTTGATGATCGCAATGGCAGTACTGAAACACATCATCAGGAAAACCCGCCGTATCAAATGCTTGTGAAAATCGCTCAGCACATAATAATGTTTGTGCGGAATGTTTTAATAAAACAGAATTACCAGCCATTAACGCTGGTATTATAGTGTTTATTGCAGTTAGGTACGGATAATTCCACGGTGCAATAATAAATACTAAGCCCAATGGTTCACGTTTTATATAACGTTTTTTATTGTTGTTAATGTCGATATCAACTAAAGCAGGTTCGGCATTATCAATCATATAACGTGCTCGTTCTTCAACACCACGTAATTCACCTGGACAGTATTGAATAGGACGACCCATTTGTTGCGTAATTTCTAATTCAATATTATTTTTTTCAGCAAGTAGCGCATCAATAGCAAGGTGACATAAAGTTGCACGTTCAGTGATTGTTAATTGCGCCCAGTTCTTCTGTGCTTGTTTAGATTTACTGATGATACGTTGAATTTCTTTTTCTGAAACAATGGCGCGTTCAGCTATAATGCTGTTGTCGATTGGTGATATGGATGTGATTTTATTATTCATATTATAATTTTGAGTATGATGAAATTATTTAACTTATATA
>CAYQUC010000143.1:0-6559 GCA_964420605.1 uncultured Thioalkalispiraceae bacterium
AGTGTATTAAAGTATTAGGTGGTTCAAAACGCCGTTCTGCTGGCATTGGTGACATCATTAAAGTCAGTATTAAAGAAGCTTCTCCACGTGGTAAAGTGAAAAAAGGTGATGTTTATAATGCTGTTGTTGTTAGAACAAAGAAAGGCGTTCGTCGTCCAGACGGTTCTATTATTCGTTTTGATAGTAACTCAGCTGTTTTGTTAAATGCTCAGCTCCAACCAATTGGTACTCGTATCTTTGGACCGGTAACCCGTGAGTTACGTAATGAAAAATTTATGAAAATTATTTCATTAGCACCAGAAGTACTTTAAGTGCTCAGTGTTATAAGACTATAGAGTTTAGGATATAAGTCATGCAAAAGATTAAGAAAGGTGATGATGTTATTGTCATCACAGGTAAAGATAAGGGCAAAACTGGATCAATTATCAGTATTAACCGTGAAAGTAACCGTGCTTTAGTTGAGAATGTCAATATTGCTAAGAAACATCAAAAAGGCAATCCAAATGATGGCACGCCTGGTGGGATTATTGAAAAAGAGATGCCTATTCATATTTCTAATATAGCATTGGCCAATCCTACAACTGGAAAAGCTGATCGTGTTGGAATTAAGGTTTTAGAGGATGGTAAGAAAGTACGCTACTTTAAGTCGAATGACGAAGTTGTAGACGCTTAATACCATTATATAAATTATACAGACAGAACGTAGGTTAAGTAATGTCAACATTGCAAAATTATTATCGCGACACAGTCGTAAAAGAGCTTCAGGATCAATTCAAATACAAAAGTGTTATGGAAGTTCCTAGAATTACTAAAATTACACTGAATATGGGTGTAGGTGCTGCTGTAAGTGACAAGAAAGTAATGACTTTTGCTGTTGCTGATATGGAAAAAATTGCAGGACAAAAAGTTATAGTGCGTAATGCACGTAAATCAATTGCGGGTTTTAAAATTCGTGATGGTTGGCCGATTGGTTGTAAAGTAACTTTACGCCGTGAACGAATGTTTGAATTTTTGGAGCGATTAATTACTATTGCAATTCCGCGAATTCGTGATTTCCGTGGTTTAAATACCAAGTCATTTGATGGCCGTGGTAACTACAGCATGGGTATTAAAGAGCAAATTGTGTTTCCTGAAATCGATTACGATAAAATTGACACAATTCGTGGTATGGATATTACTATCACTACTACAGCTAAAACTGATGATGAAGGTCGGGCACTGTTAACAGCGTTCAATTTTCCACTTAAAAAAATTAACAAAGGTAACTAACATGGCTAAACAATCCATGATCGAGCGTGAAAAGAAACGCATTAAACTGGTTAAGCAATATGCTGAAAAACGCACAGCTTTGAAAGCAATTATTCATAACATGGAAAATAGTTATGAGGAACGTCAGGTTGCACAAGTTAAATTGCAAAAATTACCACGAAATGCTAGCCCTTCACGTGTACAGCGTCGTTGTCGTATCACGGGTCGTCCACATGCTGTTTACCGTAAATTCGGTCTATGCCGAAACAAGTTACGTGAAGCTACTATGCGTGGTGATGTGCCTGGTTTACGCAAGGCCAGTTGGTAGAGTTTAGGAGATTTTATATTATGATGACCGATCCAATTTCAGATATGTTAACCCGAATTCGCAATGGTTTATCCGCGAATAAAGTAACGGTATCTATGCCTTCTTCAAAAGTAAAAATTGCTATTGCAACAGTGCTTAAAGAAGAAGGGTATATTACAGGACACACAGTTGAAGATAAGGAAAACAATAAGAAAGATTTAATTGTTGAACTTAAATATTATCAAGGTACACCTGTAATCGATAAGATTAAACGTGTTAGTCGTCCAGGACTTCGAATTTACAAAGGTAAAAACGAAATTCCAAATGCAATGGGTGGTTTAGGTATTGCCATTGTATCGACCTCAAAAGGTTTGATGACTGATCGTGCTGCTCGTAAAGAAGGTTTTGGCGGCGAAATACTCTGTTTTGTTGAATAGCATTTTATTTAAAACGTTAATGTTTAAATCAAAACAGATAATAACTAATTAGTAATAGGATTAACCGAGTATGGCTAGACTTACACCAATAAACGTACCAACTGGAGTTGATATAACTATCAAGGGCCAAGTAGTTAGCGTTAAAGGTTCTAAAGGTACTATGGAACATAATGTCCATGAGTTTGTTAAACTTTCTCAGACTGATAATGTTGTGTCGTTTGAACCAGCGCAAGCAGGTAAATCTGCTGCTGCACAATCTGGTACAGCCCGATCATTGATTATCAATATGATTGAAGGAGTTAGCAAAGGCTTCGAACGTAAACTTGAGTTAGTTGGCGTTGGTTATCGTGCGCAATCACAGGGTAAGGTTCTGAATTTGACTTTGGGTTTCTCACATCCTGTTGAGTACCAAGTTCCTGAAGGAATTACAATTGATACTCCTAGCCAAACCGAAGTGTTAGTTAAAGGTATTGATAAGCAAGCTGTGGGTCAAGTCGCTGCTGATATTCGAGCCTATCGTCCACCAGAACCTTATAAAGGTAAGGGTGTTAAGTATTCTGATGAACATATCGTTCGTAAAGAAGCCAAAAAGAAATAAAGCGGCATAATTTAAGGCATATAGCATGAATAAAAAAGATTCTAGAATTCGCAGAGCACGACGTGCACGAGCAAAGATTAAAGAAATAGGTGTTCACCGTCTATCAGTGTTTCGTACACCGCGACATATCTATGCACAGTTAATTGCGCCTAATGGTGCCGAAGTAGTTGCAAGTGCTTCTACGTTAGAAAAAGATATTAAAAGTTCTGTTAAAGCAACGGGCAATATAGATGCCGCTGCTTTAGTAGGAAAAACAATTGCAGAAAAAGCAAAGACAGCAGGTATCGAGTCAGTCGCGTTTGATCGCTCTGGTTTTAAGTATCATGGTCGTGTTAAAGCATTAGCGGATGCGGCACGTGAAGCAGGATTACAATTTTAAAGGTTTATTATGGCAGCAGCATTCGAGAAAAAAGGTCCAAGTGATGGCTTACAAGAACGACTAGTAGCAGTACGTCGTGTTGCAAAAGTTGTTAAAGGTGGTCGAATCTTTGGTTTTTCAGCCCTTACTGTAGTTGGTGATGGCAATGGGAAAGTTGGTTTTGGACAAGGTAAAGCACGTGAAGTGCCTATCGCTATCCAAAAAGCGATGGAAAATGCTCGAAAGAATATGCGCAAAGTTGCTTTATCTGATGGTACCTTACAATATCCAATAACATCATCTCATGGCGCGGCTAAAGTATTTATGAAGCCGGCTTCAGAAGGTACAGGTGTTATTGCTGGTGGCCCAATGCGTGCTGTATTTGACGTTGTTGGGGTTCATAATGTGCTAGCTAAATGTATTGGTAGTAATAATCCTATAAATGTTGTTAATGCA
Source organism: uncultured Thioalkalispiraceae bacterium (assembly GCA_964420605.1). Taxonomy (GTDB): domain Bacteria; phylum Pseudomonadota; class Gammaproteobacteria; order UBA6429; family Thiohalophilaceae; genus CAYQUC01. Next base: position 3,405 of record CAYQUC010000143.1, read on the forward strand.
ACAATTCGAGGGTTGTCACAAATGTCTTCTCCAAAAGATGTAGCTGCAAAACGCGGCTTATCAGTTGAAGAAATTTCTAAATAATAAGTTTAAGTGAGTTAGAAATGGCTGCAAATAAAACAATGAAAGTGACTTTAACAAAAAGTATGCATGGTCGTCGACCAGGGCATAAAGCTTGCGTTACTGGTTTGGGCTTACGTCGTATGCACCAAACCGTTGAAGTTGAAGACACTGCGTGTACTCGTGGTATGGCAAATAAAGTGTCTTACTTGGTAAGAATTGAGGAAGGTTAATAACATGCGATTAAATACACTTAAACCGGCTGCTGGTTCTAAACACCCGGCTAAACGCGTAGGTCGAGGTATTGGTTCTGGCTTAGGTAAGACTTGTGGTCGTGGCCACAAGGGTCAAAAATCACGTTCTGGTGGCTTGCCAAAAATTGGGTTTGAAGGTGGACAAATGCCACTTCAAAGACGTTTACCTAAAGTTGGTTTTACATCTCGCGTTGGTTTTGTCACTGCTGAAGTTAGATTGTCTGAACTTGGCAAAGTAGACGCTGAAGTCATCGATATTAGTACTTTAAAACAAGCAAACATTATCAACAAGAATATTAAATACGTGAAAGTCATGTTGTCTGGTACTTTAGATAAAAAAGTAATGCTTCAGGGCATTCGCGTTTCTAAAGGTGCGCGAGCTGCAATTGAAGCCGCTGGTGGGAAAATCGAAGAATAATGGCTGCTCCAGGTGCAAATACAGGACGTTTCACTGAATTACGTCAACGACTATTCTTCTTAATCGGAGCATTATTAGTCTTCCGTATTGGTTCCTACATTACTGTACCGGGTATTAACCCTGCAGAAATGGCTAGTTTATTTGAACAAAACAAGGACGGAATTCTTGGTTTGTTTAATATGTTTGGCGGTGGTGCATTAGCACGGTTATCCGTTTTTGCGCTTGGTATTATGCCTTACATTTCAGCCTCTATTATTGTTCAGTTACTCACTAAGGTTCACCCAAAGTTAGAGCAGTTAAGTAAAGAAGGTGCTGCTGGCAAACGAAAAATTACCCAATATACACGTTACAGTACACTAGCCTTAGCAATTTTCCAGGGTTTAGGTGTAGCGGTTGCATTAGCTAGAACACCAAATCTAGTTATGTATGAAAATATGTATACTTTTTACTTCACTACCGTAGTGACATTAACAACTGGAACTATGTTTTTAATGTGGCTCGGTGAACAAATTACTGAACGCGGTATTGGTAATGGTATTTCGATGATCATTTTTGCTGGTATTGTGGCAGGTTTACCTCCCGCTATCATGCAAACTCTGTCGTTAGGCGGTAAAGGTGAATTTAGTGCTGGTGATATAGTTTTTATCATGCTGATCATTGTTTCTGTTATAATGTTCGTTGTTTTCATGGAGCGTGGCCAACGTAGAATAACGGTTAACTACGCAAAGCGGCAACAGGGACGAAAGATGTATGCAGCTCAAACTAGCCATTTACCCTTAAAAGTAAACATGGCCGGTGTTATTCCACCTATTTTTGCTTCAAGTATCATTTTGTTTCCAGCGACATTAGTTGGTTGGGTAGGCAGTAATAACGAGGAAGATGGTTTAAGTATATTATCTGATATTGCAACTTATATATCACCTGGCCAACCGTTATATGTTTTGTTGTACGCAGTAGCAATTATATTCTTCTGTTTTTTCTATACGGCGTTGATGTTTAACCCAAAAGAAACTGCAGATAATCTTAAACGCTCAGGAGCGTTTGTGCCTGGAATAAGACCTGGTGATCAGACTGCTAAATATATCGATAGTATATTAGGACGATTAACACTAATTGGCGCATTTTATATCACTGCAGTAAGTTTATTGCCTGAAATTATGAGATTACACTGGAATAATTTACCGTTCTATTTCGGCGGTACTTCGTTATTAATTATCGTTGTTGTTGTAATGGATTTTATGGCTCAAGTTCAAGCACATTTGATGTCTCATCAATATGAAGGCTTAATGAAAAAGGCGAACTTGAAAGGCCAGGGTGGCAACACTGGATTGTTACGTTAGAATTTAGATTTACCTGTTTATTTGGAGTAGAAAATGAAAGTCCGAGCATCTGTTAAAAAATTATGCCGAAATTGCAAAGTAGTTAAACGCAAAGGTGTGGTTAGAATTATCTGTATTGAGCCTCGTCACAAACAAAGACAGGGTTAAAATCAAGGCTTTAAGTCATATTTGGGTAAAAACATCCATAATGACTTGATATATAAGTTATTTAAAAGTACCATGGCGCGCTTTCGTGCGCATGTGGCGTAATTAATATTTAATTTGGAGTTGGCGTAATGGCCCGTATAGCAGGAATAAATATACCCGTACAAAAACACACTGTAATTGCGTTAACAGCAATTTATGGCATTGGAAACACTAGAGCGCAAAAAATCTGTACTGCTAGTGGTATCAAACCAGATGCAAAAATTAAAGATCTTGCTGAACCAGATTTGGAATTATTACGCGCAGAAGTGGCTAAATTCACAGTTGAGGGTGACTTGAGACGAGAAGTTTCAATGAACATTAAACGTTTAATGGATTTAGGTAGTTATCGTGGTATACGTCATCGTCGTGGTTTACCATTACGAGGCCAACGAACAAAAACAAATGCTCGTACTCGTAAAGGTCCAAGAAAACCTATTAAACGATAGACCCAATAAAAGACAGAATTGAATACAGGATATAGTAGATAAATGGCAACTAAAACAGCAACACGGTCTCGTAAAAAAGAGAAGAAGAATATTGTAGATGGTATAGCGCATGTGCACGCATCATTTAATAATACAATTGTTACAATCAGTGATCGTCAAGGTAATGCTCTCTGTTGGGCTACTGCCGGTGGTTCTGGTTTCCGTGGTTCACGTAAAAGTACACCATTTGCTGCGCAGGTTGCTGCTGAAAGAGCCGGTAAAGTTGCCCAAGAGTTTGGCATGAAGAATTTAGAAGTGTGTGTGAAAGGACCTGGACCAGGTCGTGAATCAGCAGTTCGTGCGTTAAATGGACTTGGTTTTAAAATTACAAATATTTCTGACGTGACGCCTATACCTCATAATGGTTGTCGTCCACCGAAGAAACGTCGCGTTTAAATAGGAGAATTAGTCC
>CAYQUC010000144.1:0-6559 GCA_964420605.1 uncultured Thioalkalispiraceae bacterium
CGACCATGGGCAGAGCCTATCAAAACCGCAAAGAATCAATGGCGAAGACATCAGATGCCAAAGCCAAAGTTTATAGCAAGTATGGTCGAGTAATTTATGTCTGCGCAAAAGAGGGTGGCACCGACCCCGATGGTAATCTGACATTACGCGGTCTTATCGAGCGAGCCAAAAAAGACCAGGTTCCGACACATGTAATAGAAAAAGCCATTAAAAAAGCCGAAGGCGGTGGAGGTGAAGATTTCTCAGTCGCACGCTATGAAGGCTATGGCCCGGGCGGATGCATGGTGATTGTTGATTGTCTGTCGGACAATGATAACCGAACCTTTGGTGACGTACGTCAGTGTTTCACCAAAACCAAGGCCAAAATCGGTACCGAAGGATCGGTTATTCACATGTTCGATCACCTGGCTATATTTGTCTTCAAGAGTGACGATGAAGAAAAAGCACTCGATGCGTTAATGATGGCCGATGTCGATGTCAGTGATATCGAATGTGAAGACGGTAAAATTACTGTGTTTGCGCCCAATACAGAATATTCAAAAGCGAAACATGCCTTAGCAGATGCGTTTGAAGGGATTGAATTTGATGTTGATGAAATCCAGTTTATTCCAAAGAGCAGCGCACCAATAAATCCTGATAGCGTTGAAATGTTTGATAAGTTCCTGGATATGCTAAATGATTTAGATGATGTGCAGAGTATTTATCATAATGTAGAGGAATAAATATATATGCTACAGGCATCATTCCTTCTTCCGCTGGGAGAGGGAACTGGCAACCATATAATTGATGTTAGGAGAGCATATCCTGGATTAATCTCGCATTAATCGGGCGCGAAAAGAACGTCCCTTCAATTTACCGTCACTCAATTTCTTCAACGCGACTCGTGCCACTTTTTTATCAACCGCAACATAAGCACGATTATCAAAAATATGAATCTTGCCAACCTGCTTGCCAGTAATACCATTCTTGCCTGTTAGTGCACCAAGAATATCACCGGGTCGAACCTTTTGTTTTTTACCTCCATCAATGAGAATCGTTGCCATACGAGAATCTGCAGGTGCTTCGTCTAGCAACTTGGATGAAGGTAAGGCTTCGCCTTCGATAAGTTTGTTCAGATAATCACCCAATAATGCAATCTTATAACTTTCTTTATCACTGAACAAAGAGCAGGCAATGCCCTTGTTGCCAGCGCGTCCTGTTCTACCAATACGATGTATATAAACTTCAGTATCACGAGCAATGTGGTAATTGATCACAAGATCAATAGAGTCAATATCAAGCCCACGTGATGCCACATCTGTTGCAACCAGAACCGAAACGCTCTTATTGGCAAAACGTACCAGTGTCTGGTCACGATCTCGCTGTTCTAAATCACCGTGTAAGGCGAGGACACTGAAGCCATCGTCAAAAAGCGTATCAGCAATTTCCTGTGTTTCTTTTTTGGTATTACAAAAGACTACACTAGACTCAGGACGATATTGTAATAATAGTAAACGTAATGCAGTTAAACGTTCTTCGTTGTTATCCACTTCGTAGAAGTGTTGCTTGATGGATATTTCATCATGTGTCGATGATACCTGTGCCATTACAGGTTCCACCATAATACGATTTGCAATGGATTTAATTTGTTCTGGAAACGTTGCACTAAATAGCAGAGTCTGACGATTTTCAGGTGTTTGATTGATAATGGCATCAATGGAAGATTGAAAACCCATCTCAAGCATACGGTCAGCTTCATCAAGAACTAAAATATTCAATTGATCCAGCTTTAATGTTTGTTTACGCAGGTGTTCTTCTATTCGACCAGGTGTACCAACAATAATATGAGCGCCATGCTCAAGCGAGCCAATCTGTGGGCTGAAGGGCATGCCGCCACATAAAGTTAAAACCTTAATATTATGAATAGTACGTGCAAGCCGACGAATTTCTTTTGCCACCTGATCGGCGAGTTCACGAGTAGGGCACAACACCAGTGACTGTATGCAATAACGTTTTACTTCAAGCTTTTCAAGCATACCGATACCAAAAGCAGCCGTTTTCCCCGAGCCAGTTTTTCCCTGAGCAATAACATCTTTGCCCGATAATATAGGCGGCAGACTTTTCTCCTGAATCGGTGTCATGGATTCATAACCGAGAGAAGTTAGATTTTTTAATAACTCGGGATCGAGATTAACGCTTGAGAAAGGTGTTTGATTCACAATGATAGATTGTAGTAAGGCAATAAAGCCTTCATTTTACCAAACTACAGCCGACACCACCGACAATTATTAATTCATCATCAGTGATGCCAGATTTTGTGCGGAATTTAAGGTTTAATCCTCAGTTTCAAACCATTTATAAATAATGCCAGCCAAAATAGCACCAACAATCGACGCAAGACCCTGTGGTGCACGTTTATCCGTCGCACCCAGGATAATTATCAGAAACATAAACGTCATAACCACCTCAGTGACTAATGAGACGGTCATGCTATACCCGCCAAAGGAGGCGCCCCGATATGTGCCCAATAGCAAATGCCATAGTTAAAACAGTTAGACCAAAAGCAAGTGACACACCTAATAAACCAATACCAACATCTGGAAAAGTAGCAGAAAATACTGCACTATCACAACCGCCAAGTACTCGCCAAAATGTACCGATGAATTCTGCGTCGAGTTTTTTTATTAGTGTATGTTGCTCCCCTTGGTATGATTTGAATTGTTGTAGTGTGCTTTTTTATTTAAGGATTCAGTTCCCTATAGTTATGCTGTTTCAATCGTGACTATAAGGGCACTGGGGTGCGGCCTTAACGATAATTATTGTTAATCCATAATGCCGCTAATAATGCTTTTAATCTTATTAGCTGTCAGACCGTTTGTCGTAATATCTGAAGGTAATTTTTCGTTGTTGCTATCTTCTCTTGTAATATAATTATTAGTAATTGTTATAATTTCGCTAAACTGGTCGGATGTAGGATATCGGTAGCACCTCTCTTTTTTGTTTGCGTCATCGCTGCATTTTGCCTGCTTAAATAAGGCTGCATCGTTAGATAATCTATTAAAATAATTTTCAAGAGATTGATTTAAATAATTTTTATTTTTATTTAAGTTGTAGGTGCTTTTAGTATCAGTGTTTTCTTGTATTCTTTTTATATGTTTCGATAAATTTTCAATTTCACTAATTAATCCTAGATATGTTGAGTATGTTCTTTTTTGATATGTGAATTTATAACCATCTCTAAATGCTGTTATGAGTTCCTTTCTATTGTTACTTGAAATTGCACCAGATGAAATTAAGTTGGACGGTAATAATGTATCTATGTCTGCGAATGGTGATATAGCAGTTAAATATTCTCGAGTTTTAAAATATACGTTGCTCAATTGTTCTTTGTTAATTAACTGAAGGCACTCTGGAGAAGGAGGGGGCGTGTCTATGCATTCGGATTTGTAAATAGTTGATATAGCTGAAAACCTGTCAATGAAGCTTGAAACATCGATTGATAATTTAGCTAACTGATCATACCCTGGCTCATTTATATCTTTTTTTATACTTACTAATAAATCCATAAGAATATTTTCATTAGTATTTCTGGATAGTTCTTCGCCTAATTTCTGAGTAACGTCAATAATATTGCTAGCGTTTTTGTTTTTTTCTAAATTTAGATCGGTTATTAATTCTTCAAGTGTTTGCAAGTTATCTAAGGATGCTTCTGTAAAACCTGATTGAATTTGAAATGTTAAGTATGAATTATCTCTGTAGTCACGAACACTTTCATTGCCAGTAAGGTTAAATGTGCAAGGGTTATAATTATTTTTGATTGTTTCAGTTTCACCTTCGTCATTTTCAAATGTTGTATATATATCTTCATCTTCACATTTAGTAACAAGACGCCCAGACAAATTGTCAAACATTAATTTATTCCATATTTCTTCTTCTTGTCGACCTTTAATGGTGTCTTTTCTTACAAAAGCGTAATTACCTGCAGATACTATTGGGTTTTGATAATCTGGGCTTCCAGTCCCTGGTGTAAGTGTCATTGAGTAACGGAATAAAATATCATCTTGGCTACCTTGTAAGAGGCTCTTTCCTAGTGTGTCTAATAAGCTAAGAGCACTACTAGCAGGTGGGTATGCTTTTTTTCCTGCAGCTGACAGACTACTAATTAATGCTACTTCTTGTGTGGATAAATTGTCTAATTCTATAATGGTGAGTTGTATAATAAGGGGGCCGCCTCGGTATTTAATGGGGCCATACACTGGCAGGTATGAAAAATTCAGATATTGTTTTGCCTTTACGCCATTTGAGAAAAATATAACACGACCTTTTTTATCTACTGATGGTCCAAATTTTTGTGAGCAACCAGATATGCCCTGTTCGCAAACATTGGCTATGACTACTATTTCTGCATTTGCAGAATGTCCTTGGATGAATTCTTGAGGTCTTCTAGATTCAAAGGCATCTTTAATGAAGCCTTGCATAATATGCACGGAAATTGTTTGACCTTTTTTAATTTCAGGTACAGCTGTGTATTTACGGTATAAGGCCTCGTAGCAACCACGAGTAGTTCCAGCAGGTGCTTTAGTAGAATTAATATATGCTTCTTTAGGACAAATATTTTTATTTGATATTGAATTTGCTGCAGAAGTTACTGTCCGTGCGTAATCAACTTCACCCTCAACAATTGTTGCGCACGATGTTAATATAATTGTATTGATGACTATTATAATAATATTTTTTATCATTTTTTTTCCAATAATTTTAATTGAACAGTTAAATGCGTTCAGTAAAAGTCACTTACTTTATGATTCCACGTGATGCATTACTTGAGGTATATGCAAATTTTAAGAATTATAAGGAGTCAGAGCTCTTAATGTTTCAATTTGATTAATACGGGAAGAAAATCTTGATAAGTAAGGGTCTATCAAAAGCAATGATGAATGAACTGCATTAAAAACCATTTCGTACTACTCCAGTATTTTTTCTCATTTAGTTGTAATTTAGAACTTTACAGACTTATTATTAAAATGCAAATAAGCTATTTATTATTTACTAATTTTTATTAATTGATAGAGACAGGGTTGGAGTGCAAAGAAGAGAAATTACAATTACCTTATTTTATAAATGGTTAGTAATTTAAGGAATTAGATTCCTAATTATATTTTGTTAACTATCCCTAAAAGGATCATCAGACACCAAAGAGTTTATGTATGGTGCATAAGTTAAAACTGCGCCTTGAATTACGCCAATGTTATTTAGCACATCTGAAAGTTCGGCTAATAATTCTTTATTGTTCTGGTTTTCTTTTAAAGACTCTAGTATGGGAAATAATGGTTTAATGCAGTCATCTTTGACATATTTGTGCAGCGCTTGAATTGAGTCATCGAGAAATTCTGCATTTTTTTCGGGTGTAGTATTATTCATTTGTATGGTCTTTGAGGCTCATTTGGTTTTAGCTATTTTAGAGTATCTTGATTGGGCGTGTGCTTATTTTTATGTCAGGAGAAAATAGCATAATGCTGAAATAATAATCGCTCCGCAAAAATTTAGTACGATTCCTTCGCTGGCCATTTTCCTGGTTGTGAAGTAGCCGCTTGCATAAACAATGCTATTGGGTGCGGTTGCTACCGGCATCATAAATGCACAACTTGCACTAATCGCTGCAGGTATCATTAGTAATTTTGGATCAATATTTGAACCCATTGCTGTTGCTGCTAACACGGGCATTAATAAAACAGTGCTTGCTGTGTTGCTGGTGGTTTCTGTTAAAAAGGTTACGCCTAAACAGATTGCAAAAATCATTAACCATATGGGTAATGTTGAAAGTTCTGATAAATTTTCGGCAAGGGTTGTACTCAATCCCGACACGCCAAAGGCTTTTGCCAGACAGATGCCACCACCAAATAATATTAAGATGCCCCAGGGTATGGTTGCGGCTGTTTCCCAGTCGAGTAACTTTTCATGCTTACGGTTTTCGCTAGTGTAACCTGCGGGGATTATGAACATTAAAATTACGGCAAGTAATGCAACCGATGCGTCGTTTGCTGCCGGAATGTCTAGCCAGTTGCTCCAGCCACCGAAGGGTTCTTTTCTGGTTATCCATGCTGTGGCGGTTAGTGCGAAGACTAACATCACGCGTTTTTCTACTGAGCTCCATCTACCGACGTCTGGCATTTCGAAACCACCGGTGTAGGTTAGTTTTCTGGTAAGCCATAACCAGACCATCGGAATCATGCAAATTACAACGGGGATGCCCCATGTCATCCATTCTGTGAAGCCAATGTTTTTGTTGAATTGTTGTTCGTAGACTTGCATAAAGACTAAGTTAGGCGGTGTGCCGATAGGCGTGCCTATGCCGCCGATGCTGGCAGCGAATGCGATGCCTAGCAGTAATGGTGTGGACAGGTGTTTGTCTTTTGCTTGATTTGCCACGGCTAATCCGACAGGTAATAACATTAATGTAGTAGCCGTATTGGATATCCACATACTTAATGTTGCTGCGGTTACCATGAAACCGAGTACCAGATGTTTACTGCTTTGGTTGCCGAACAGGTTAACCATGAACAGGGCGAGTCTTAGGTGC
>CAYQUC010000145.1:0-6463 GCA_964420605.1 uncultured Thioalkalispiraceae bacterium
CGTCGGTGGACTACCTGCTGGCCGGTCACGGCAACGGCAAACCACCCTTGCACAGTCAACGGCTGATTCAGCGCTTCCAGGTCATTGAGGAGTTTGGTTCGGAGGAGCGGGAAACCATCATCAAGGTGCTGGATGCCATGATTGCAAAGCACAAGATGGAGTCCACTTTGAAGGCAATGGAGGGCTAACTTAATACGACTAGCTAAGTTTCATTGTAAAGACAGTCAAAACTGTGGGCATAAGTGCACACACCCTTCAGCGTCATAATAGAGAGATTTAGATTGGGTACAGAACGACAACAGTTCGACGGCTATTATTTTACCTCTAACGATTCAGAGACAGGACGGAAAATGGTTCTGGAAGGACCGTGGAAACCCCAGTACGAAGAAGTCATCAATAACGAAAACATCACAAGCCTTCTCCTAAGTCATTCAAACGGGTGGAAAGACACAAACATTTTATTCATCCATAACTTAGTAACGCTTCATGGCCTGGAAATCTACAACTGGAATATTACAGATATTTCACCAATTGAAACGTTAACCAAACTGGAGAGAATTGGCCTGGAGTGCAACTACCGAAAGCCAATTAATTTCACAAAATTTACACAGCTTCAATATTGCTTCCTTCGATGGCGACCAAAATCAGATAGCATTTTTTCCGTACTTTCATTGAAAGCCCTCAATATTGTCAATTACCCCTATGAAAATTTGAAGCCGCTAAAAACACTCCAACAACTCACTGAACTGAAACTAACTTCAAATAAATTAAGAAGCTTGGTAGGAATATCCAACCTAAAAGCACTATTCTCAGTTGATCTGTACCGGTGCACAAAACTCGAATCACTCGAAGATATTCAAAGCGCCACCCAGTTAACCATAATAGAGCTTGAGTCTTGTAAAAAACTAAGAGATTTGAAGCCACTAAGCAGCTTAATAAAACTTACCAAGATTTCAGTAAACAATTGTGGAAAGATTTATTCTCTACAACCGCTGAAACCCTGTAAGCAATTAACAGAACTATTTTTTATAGAAGATACAAGTATCGAAGATGGCGATACAGGAATTTTTATGGCTCTCCCCGCATTGAAAACAATGTGGTTTGCAAATAGAAAGCACTACTCATATAAACGGGAAATAGTTAAAGAAATAATAGAAAATCGCTAAATCTATCACTCCGTTGGCTCGTTCCATTCAGCATCAAAACCTTGCTTTATTCGCTGAAGCACATGGTCGCTATTTTCTCCCTCGTAAGACTTGGAAATATGCCTCGCCAAGTCAACTAACATTATTCCCCATGCTGCAGGATTTTCCCAAACATCCGTAGCAATCGATATATGCTGTTGTCCAGAAGCAGCCCAAACTCTTATAAGCTCAACAGCATTATCGTCAGATTGCACCGAGTTGGGCACAGGTAGTGTCTGCGTCATAAAATTATTCCAATAAGTGCTGACGTTTCGGGCCAATGGGATCAACCTTATTAGCAACATCAGGCGAACGTCGAGCTGGTACACCACCAGTCAATTCCTGTATACGACGATGCTCTGCTATTTCCCTCGCAGTTTTCCCACCAGTTACCTCAGTGCGGCAAACAGTGCACCCAGGTTCAAGTTTACCGGCCTTTTCATGTTGTTTAAGTCGCTTGCTAATATTTCCTGACTGACCTACGTAAGGCTTACCAGTAACTTTATCGGTAAACTCATAAATTCCCTTGTTCGGTCCTCCCTTTGTAACACCCGATTTCCCAACCTTAGAAATAACCTTACTAACAATCTTCCCACCAGGAATAATCGCCCCAATCGCCATCGAAGTTCCTAACTCACTAGCCGCTCCAACAGCCCCCCCTTCCTGATAAGCCGAATAAGTATCATAAGCCGTTAAACCAAAATCCACCAACTTAATCACAACCGGTATTAATAGCAAAATCGGTAACTCACCATCTGGATCAATATATTTATACGGATTATTATTCGCATAAACATACCGATTAAAAGAATGCACATTACCTTCTAATACTCCAACCGGATCAACACCAGTAAATCTACCCACTGCCGGGTCATACCAGCGCGCACCATAATACGACAAACCAATATCCGCATCGTGCTGTTTGCCGGTATACCACGTTTCATTTGAGTCTTGATTTATTTTCTCGATTCGCTCGCCATAAGGACGATACAACCCTGTCCACAAAACATTTCCTTGGCTATCCGTTGCGGCTATTGGCGAACCCAGCTCATCAGTGTGAAAATAGGTAACACGTTCGATAGCGAAACCAGACTCTATTGCTAACAATGCAAACATACAAAGAAAAATGACACTGGATAACTGTTTTGTTATTTTTTTCATGATTATTTTCTCCCTTTGTTAGTTTAATAATAAGTTACTAATTATACCCATCAACACCGCAACAAAGGGTGAACCACTAACGGCTGTTGCATTGCTAGCCACCGCATAGGGGCTACAAGATAGTTCATTACATGCTTGAACTTTGTAGTAATAACTCGCATCAGGTTTAAGACCTAAATCAATACTTAATAAATTCCCTGAATACACTAATACGGAATTAGTAAAATTGACATCAGTTGCTTCTAGCACTTGATAATATGTAACGATGCCTGTTGTTGCTAACCAACTCACCGTGTAATAACCACTACTATTTGTTATCGGATTTAAAATAGTTGGGATCCCCGGTGTGTAGAGAACTGTTATTGAAGCAGCCACCCCTGCTGAACAAACACTACCGTTACAGGCACTAATTGTATAGGAATAATAACCTTCAGGTTTATTACTAAAATCAAATAATAAAGCATTATTTATATAATATTTATTCAATGCAATAATATTCGGGTCTGCTATAGATGAATAAGACTCATACAATTCATAGTGTGTTACATTACCCGTTGCCGCAACCCATGAAACCGTATAGTTCCCTGAAATAGAAGATGGTGGTAACGTGATACTGGATAGCCCTACAGGTGGAATAGTAACATTCGTTGAGAAACCCGAGAGATAACCACTACAGGCTGTGTTATTACAAGCACGTAACCGGTAGTAATAAGTTCCTTCTATTTTTGATAACACATCAAAACTGAGTGCTGTGCCACTATAAGCTAAGGTTTGGTTGGTATAAGCAGCATCATTGGCTTCATAAAGTTCATAATGCGTTACGACACCAGTTGTTGCTAACCATGACACTGTGTAATTCCCGGTTGTGCTAGTAAGGGGTAAAGTAATTACACCGGGAGGAAGGCAAGGCGCGCTGTTTAAACCAACCACTGCGCAACTTGATCCGCTACTTTTATAATCGCCACAAACTGCGCCATTACATGCCCGCACACAATAATAATAAGTACCATCAGTTTGATTGGTTACATTATAATTTAACGTGTTGCTTGTCCCTATTGTAGTCACAGTATCACAACTACTACTTGAGCTAACCGCTACTTCATAATGACTTAAATCACCTGCGCTACTACCCCATGAAACAGTATAACCACCAGCACCATCGGGGGGTGATACCGAAATTATACCTGGGTTTTCAGGCACTTCTGTTATCACGGCAACCACTTTCCCATTAAGACGTACCGTTTCTTTTCGTAATGTTCCTGAGCTATTGTACTCGCCCATTAAGTTATAGCTTTGATCATAAAGATGATAGGTTGTATAACTACTTTTCACCGATTTCACTAATAAATTATCACCATCATACGTATTTTGTAAACTTGTTGTTCCTGTTGCAGATAACATATTAGACGCATCATCAAATACAAAAGTATTAGTACCATTATTTGTTACGTTGCCATAATCATCATATAGGTAGCTATTGTTTACAAAACCTATGGTGTTTATTAACTTATCTGTTACGGAATCATAAGTATACGTTAAATTGGCTGTGCCGATATTTTTTGATGTAATGTTTCCTAGTGCATTATAACTAATCGTACCGACTCCCCACGAACCAGTTACTGAGGTTAATCTATCAAGACCATCATATCCGGTCATTAATAAATCTTTTGTGCGATCAACAAAATTAGTAACTGAGGTTACATTCCCTCTAAAATCATAATCATAATCATAATCAACAATTGTGGATGAACCTTTTGCAATGGTAACAAGATCTACCCTATCTCGATTTGGGGTTAACGTTTTAGTTTCGGTGATGCCATTTGCAAATGTTGTGGTATTAGGCACACCATTTGCGTGATAACTAACATTAGCAACATAGGGACTTGCAGTTGTTGCCCTACCTAAAGCATTGGGTGCATAATCAACCACGCGACCACTTGGATAGGTAATAGTATTGAGGTTATCTAAAATATCATAACTATAAAGTAAGCTAAAATTTTTGCCATCCAAACTTAATGTATTTGAAATAAGATTACCGTTATCATCATAATTTAGTTTTCTGACAACGCCATTTCGCGTCGTTGTATCAGGAGTATTATCATCATAATAGCTTTTAGTAACATCAGGGTTCACTGTAGTTGAAGGATAATCTATTGTTTTTAGGCGATTCAAACCATCATATGTATAGGCAGTAATTCCGGATAAACCGACTTGGCTACTGATCATATTGCCAGCATTATCCCGACCATAAATAGTTAATCCTGTTTCTGGATTATTGATTGATGTTAAATAATATCGACTATCATAACCATAAACTCTAGTTTTACCACCTTGTGATATTGTTTTGATCTGATCTAGCTTATTTCGGGTATAGCTTATAATGATTGCTTCAGGCGCTGAACTGTTCATCAAAAATTGTTCATCAGGATTTCCGTATGACCGAAATGAATTTGTTGTAGTAAATCCTTTCTCATTTGTTACTGAGATTCTGTTACCCGATAAATAGTTAAATGTTTGTGAAGAATCTGGATGCGAAATTGATAGTACGCGACCCAATACATCGTATGTTGTCGATGTACCAATGGTTTTATTAGGGTACGAGGTAAAAACCTTTTGCCCAAGAACATCATAATTATTTGAAACGACAACACCATTGGCATTCGTATTAATCGTTCGCCCAAAGCCATCATAAATTGCTGTATGGGTAAATAGACCTCGAGTGATAATTTTTGAATTAGTATTACGTACTATGGTTGTAGTAGCACTGCCTGCTTTTGGGTAAATGATAGCTATTAATCGATTCAAGTTATCATAACTATAACTGGTGGTTTTAAGCCTACCATTTGTTTCAGACGCAATAGTGCCTGTGGGATTAACCGTTCGAGTTATGGTGATATTTTGAGGATAATTTTCAACACGGGGAATACCTCGATAATAACTTGATGCCGCCCCTAAATTTGTGGCTATATCATAATTAATACTATTGCCTCGAGGATCGGTGATTTTTTGTAAATCACCAGTTACATAATAAAAGTAGCTTGTAATAACACCATATTTATCTTCACGAGTGAGATTACCGTTAGCATCAAATGCTCGCTTAATGTTTCCTGCTAAACCTGTAATGGATTCATCTTTTGTTATATTGAGTAACCATTTATTAGTGTCAACAACATAGGTGTATGCTGTTGCCCGAGTATTTGCTCCTTGAGTCTCAACAATACTTTCTGGATTTCCAAACTCATCATAATTAACGTAATCTGTCACAAAAACGGTATTATCACGCGTTATTGTTCGTTTTAACAAATAAGGAGCAGCCGTATTATTATCGATTTTTAATGTGCTACGACCATGCCAAAAATTTTCACCTGAAATGATTTGGCTTGTCCATTGGTTAACTTCTGTTTGAATCAGCGCATTACTCGAGTTGTATATCTTCTTATCATAGAGTAATCCAACTCTCCACATTTCACCTGCAACGGCTTTGTTGTATCCAAAATGTTGATATACATATTTGCCATTTGGCGCGGTAATTGTTGTTTTATCATAAATGCTGGTGGTAAAAAGAACCGAAGGTTGGTATAAAAATGTCCATGTCCCTTTAAGGGTGGTTCCTTCATAAACTCTTTTTTTGCTAACAACCGTTGTCCCATAATTTGAATCATTAAAATCGACCAAATCATAATTATATAAAATGCTACCACCGGTAGGATATGTTATTTGTTTTAGCGAATAACTATTAGATGCTCCTATAGCAGTATCTAACGGGTAATAGCTGTATTTCCATTTAATCACGCTTTCAGGGGAAACTACTTCAATCAAATTTTTATAATTTGCATATAACGGATTAGTAGAGGCATCATTATAATTGTAACGCCAAATCTGGCCATTAGCGCTAATTGTTGATAAAAGTACATCAGCACTATTTTCAAATTTATAAGTAAAATTAACAGAACGCCCATCACTTGATGCAATATTATCGATATAGGTTAAACCAAAATTCTGAGTATAATTTATAGTTAAAAAATTTCCATTTCGATCGGTAATTTTACTCGTATAATAACTCCCAATAGCCTGATCTGCACCTTGGGTACCATTATATTCATATTGATCCATTAGGT
>CAYQUC010000146.1:0-6366 GCA_964420605.1 uncultured Thioalkalispiraceae bacterium
TGCCCGTTTTTCAACGTTAAATTCTAATGCTTCTTCCAGTAACTTTTTACCACTCATACCTACCTCACCTCATCATTGCAGTGATTAGTTATAAAAATATATCTGAATAGTGCTATTTTTAATGCTTTCCATAAAAACAAAGGATAAAAAGAAGCAAGAATTAAACATTGTGGGTATATAATCACCCTAGACTTTTGATATCGGTTAAATCGATGTTAAGTGTTGATTCTCTCAAGAATACATCAATATTTAACTGCCGCTTATGCCGCTGAATCTAACTGGATGCATTGTGTTTGCTATACTCAATAATACGAGGCTGTGCCTTACAGTTGACATACTGTGTGTAACTTGTGACTGGTTGAAACATGGCTATTATAGGGTTAATATACAGCTATAGTAAGATTGGATAATTATCCAGAGGTAATTTAAGAATGATCACAAAGAAAGTAACCGTTAACCTGCCAATAGAACAAGTTGAATTCCTGCAAAATCTTGCAAAGAGCAACAATATTAACTTTACTGATGCATTGCGACGCGCGATTAAGTCAGAGGAGTTCTTTGTTGAGCAAGAAAGCAATGGCCGAAAAATTCTGATTGAAGAAGAAGGTCAACGTTTGAGAGAGATTTTGCGAAAATAATATTATTTATAATAAGGATCGTATATGACAGGGAACGCACCAGAAGACACTAATAAAACGACAGATACTACTGGTTCTGATCCGTTTGACTTTAGCCAAGAAAAACCATCATCTAAAGGTTCGGGCTCTTATCATATTGGTAAACCCTATGATCCTCGCGAACAAGAAGATACCGCCAGACGCAATATTGCCTATGTACTCATTGGATTATTGTGTTTTTTAGTGGTGGCTATTTTACTGCTTGTTGCAGTCAAGAGTATTAAGCTGCAAGAAATAAAAGAATTTGCGGTTATTCTAGGACCCATTGTAACGCTGGTTTCTGCTGCAACTGGGTTTTATTATGGTACTAAGAGCAATCGTCGTTAACTTCAAATCAGGATCATATACCACTTATTAGGCGAGAAAAGAACGTATGGGTTTTGCAGTAGTAGGAAATTCTCTAATAATTTTTTTGTCTGCCGTAATGAAGGGAACCTCAAGGTATTGCGCTAACGCAACAAACTCACAGTCATATGTAGAGCATTGACTATTTTTAACTAGCTGCATAATATTAATTGATGGAATTTCATATTCATGATCATTTAATAATTTTTCTGCTTGTTGAATAAGTAATAAAACTTCATCTAAATTTAATATTTTTTTTCTTAAATACAGTGACAGTACATTTCTAAATTCACTACGCCATAATAGTGGTGCGACCCAATGTGAGTCAAAGGATAATAAATTTTCACTTAGTTGAGAATTGTCTCCGGTAATATATAAATAAGAAATAATATTGGTATCAACAACAATCACTTTCTCCCCTCATGTTTAGCATCATTTAGTTCTTGTTCGGTAAGGTTATACTGTGCAGTTTTTGTTCGTAATTTTCTGGCCATCTCAATGTGTTCAGAAATATTGATTTTATGAACACCGAGCGTTCGCTCAACACAGTAAAGAATTTCACTATTCAAACTTCTGTGATGTACAGTCGCTGCATCTTTTAACAAAACATAAAGCGAATCCGGTATATTTTTTAGGGTAATTGCAGGCATTATAAATCTCCAAAAAAACCATTATGGTATGATTATGGTATTAAAAAAGACTTTTTTCAAGCTAAAATTACGTAACACGACATTTCAGCTAAGACGCTTCCTTTAACAAAGTCATATGAAACAACAAGGTAACTGTTTGCAATACTAAAAGGGCCGTCGCCAACTAAATACTAATTCGCTAATAATTCTTCTAAGAAAGAAGAAAGAGAAGAAAGGGGTCAGAGCCCTTAACTAAAAGAACTAAAAGGGCTCTGACCCCTTTTAGGGGTGTCGGTTTTGTGGGGTGATTTGTTTAAAGTGTGTACAAGGTTCACGTTTAAATCAAGTGTTTAGTTATACTTAACGCTTATTGCGTGCTTATCAGTGCCTTTAAAGTTTTGAATTGACAATAATAAAAATTACAAATAATTTTCAGTACTTTAATTGTGGAATATCACTGTTAAGCAATTTAACTAAGCATATTTCTAAAATAAAAAGGACTGGGGATTTAACATGAAAAAAACACGATTACTGCCACTATGGCTTATGGCTAGCCTGTCGTTAATAACCGCTTGCGGTGGTGGCAGCACGACGGACGAACCCCTGCCAGGTACATCACCGACACTACCCGTAATAACCCAAGCAAATGTGACAATCAATTGGGATGCAAATCGCGAAGTTGCTGTTAATTCACTTAATGGTGGCTATCGGTTGTTCTATAGCACGAGTTCACCGGTAACAGTAAACGATATTATGATTGACGTGCCCTTCAACGCAAACATTCAGCGCTCACCAACAAGCACCTCCATTGTGCTGGATACTGGTGCAACTTATTATTTTGCGGTTCAGGCGTACTCGGCATTAAATCCACCAAGTGGTAGTCAAAGTATTTTGTCTTCTGAATTTTCGCTTGCTATTAACTAATCAACTATAAATGGAATTAAAATGAAAAAATTATTAATTGGTTCTACGGTATTTTTAATGATGTCTTTTTATGGTTTGACTGTTAATGCGCAATACACCGCTCAATCAAATCTTGCTACTGCATCGTCGTCGTCAAATTTTAAGAAAAGTGATTATGTTGCGAATGAAATTTTAGTTAAATTTAAAGACTCCACCAAACAAACTATGCTGTCGAGTATTGTTAGTTCACATGGTCATGCAATGAGTTTTGTTGCAAGCCAAACCAAATTGGCTACGATACAATTTTCTAAAACTGAAAAAATAAACGATATACTGGCGCTGTATCGCGCGAACCCGAATGTGTTATACGCACAACAAAATCAAATTTATACACTTGCGGTTGCACCTGTTGATGCCAATTATCCGAATCAGTGGGCTTTAAACAATGCATTAATTCCAGCCAACGATATTGATGCCGAAAATGCGTGGGACATTCATAACGACTGCCGAACAAATAACACGGTGGTTGCTGTTGTTGATACTGGGGTGAATTATTTACACGATGATTTAAAAAATTCTATGTGGACCAACCCTAAAGAAATTGCCGGTGATGGCATTGATAATGATGGCAATGGTAAAACCGATGATATAAATGGTTGGGATTTTACAGAGAACGATAATAGTCCACTTGATACCAACGGTCATGGCACGCATGTCTCCGGAACGATAGCGGCGCAAGCCAATAATAATGGCCTTGGTACGGTTGGTGTCTGTTGGAATGCTAGCATTATGGCACTTCGTGTTGGTGACTCTGGTGCAGGTGGCATTACCTCGGCCAAACTTATTGCAGCCATAGATTATGCTATTGTAAATGGTGCCAATGTGATTAACTTGAGTTTGGGTGGCCCGATGAAGTTACCGGCTGAACAAGAGATTATAACCAAAGCAAGAGATAACGGCGTGATACTGGCTGTTGCTGCTGGTAATGAGACGGCTAATAATGATGCTGCGGCCACGCCGACTTATCCATGTAATTATAAATATGCATATTCCGCTAATGGTGGTGAAGACATTACCGATCCATTGGATAATATTATTTGTGTCGCCGCGATTGATCGAAACTACAATTTATCGAGCTTCTCGAATTTTGGCGTAGAAAATGTTGACATTGCAGCGCCGGGTGAGGCCATTATGAGTACATGGGCTGTCACCACACAAGAAATATTCAACCAAGGTTTTTTAACGACACCCGAATCGGCATTTGCAAATTGGAACTATTCACCTGCAGGTAGCCCGTGGGTTTCTAGTGTGCAAGCACTTCCGGGAATTGCTGGCACCTTTAATGTCCTGAGCGATCCTAGTCTGTTTGGATTAAATTATGTCGCCAATACTAATACCACGGCGTACCGAACGTTTAATTTTCCAAATGCTGATGCATTAGTTATGTTGGCTGTTTTTAATATTGACATACCATCTGATGCAGCCGATAGGGATTTTGTGAGTTTGGTTTACAGTAATAATAATGCGGTTCCCAATATTATCTTAGACTCATTTGCGGGTACCGGCGTTGCTGGCGCACAGTTTGAATTACCAATTGCTTGCTCAGGTGTGCAGTGTTCATTTGGTGTCAATTTATCAAGTGATGGCAATGCACTGCTCGGAACCGGCGTTGATTTATTGGCTTTTCAAATAGAAGCGAAGACACTATCGAGTACCGCCTATAGCACTATCAGTGGTACATCAATGTCAGCACCGCATGTTGCGGGTTTAGCGACATTAGTTAAATCGTATAACCCAAGTTACACCTATAAAGATGTTGTTCGGTCAATTTTAAATGGCGGCGATAACAATCTGGCATTACAAAATATTACGGTGACCGGTAAAACAATTAATGCATTTGGTTCTTTAACGTATATTAACAAACCAAGCGGCTTAACCGCGGTTAGAAATTAATGATGTTGGCACTGCGTAATTTGATTCTATTGAGTATTGTTTTTGGTGTTACAGGCTGTGCTGAGCGTAGTAAAACATCTGAAACAGATACGACATTAAATCAAAAATTTACGGTGAAAAATAGCACGCCATTCACTAAACACAGGAAAACCAACCAGCAATACATCGTTCATATCGAATCTGATATGGATAATGACGCAATAGAACGCTATTTAAAACGCTATTCACTAACGGTCGTGTCTAAAATCACAACCAAAAAATACGTGGTGGAGATTGACCCCGCAGTTGGAATTGAACGTATTAGCGAGCGCATAAAGTCATCAAAATACATCAGATATATTCAAGTAAATGCTCAATACCGATTGTAGCGCCGATTGTGCTGCACCCTTCTAGTAAAGCACTGATTTTATTATGTTAAATGAAATCAGTGTGATACCACAGTAAATGGCAACAACAAACCACCAGAAAAGACATCATCGACTCACAAATTGATCATGATCAATAATAATCCTTTTACTAATTTAATGTGATTGAATCACTATATGTGGGAATTTTACTCGCGTATAGTGTAAACTAGAGGAAATGTTAAGTAATACTTTCCATTTAGCACTTCAAAACATTATTAAAAGCGGATTTACTTAGATTATGTCATAAAGCAATTCCGTAAAGGTGAAATGAAATGAAATTACAATATCTACGAAAAGTGAGTGAGCATCGCGATTTTTGGGAAAAATGTCAATTTAGCAGCTTACGCAAAGGCGATATATTTTATACCCTAGACGGTGAAACCGAAGGCCCTTTTTTGGCAGCGATTTCCGATGTTCAGTTACGGCCATCACCCACAGAATATTCTAAGTTAATATGGCACATCAAAATCGAAACATTAAGTGATGATAATTTTTTATAAAATATAAAGTCTATAACTTGTATCACTACACTTTTAATGTTGTGCAATTCTAAGCTTTGATTTCCAGTTGATTTTAAACACTCTCTTTTCTAAGAATTCGAAACACCACGTCCACAGTTAAGTCTACACGTTGTAAATTAATGGCTGCTTCTCGCCCTGCTTTGTTTGCTCTAAAAAAATGCGGTGTCATTAAAAGTAAAGACTGAATGCTGTCATTGGTAATCTCACCAGTTTTAAATTGTAATTGTTCAGTCGCGATAACTGAAAAACCCAGTGCTTGTGCTTCATTGATGTTGGGTGGATCCGTTTTTTTAACGTCATCATAAATTATTTCACGTAACTCTTTTAAATGATGTTGACCAGGTTCGACCAAGATTATAATGCCATCTTCATCTAGTATTTTATTGAACCCTTCAAAGCTTTGAAACCCAAATACACAAAAAATAATATCAACGCAGGCATTTGTTACTGGCGGTTGACGGTTAGTTCCAACAACCCAAGTGATCTGCTTATTGCGTTTTGCCGCCGCAATAATAGCGTGCTTCGAAATATCAAGACCAATGTAATTTATGTTTTTATTAGCTTGATTTTTGTTTAAGCTGTTGGCAATAAAGTCAAAGTAATAACCTTCACCACAGCCAGCATCCAAAATAGTGATATCTTTATTTTTGTCAGCATCAATTTTGTTATTAATAATGTCACTTAATTTATTGGCAATAGGCTGATACAACCCTAAATTTAAAAATGCCGTTCGCGCCACCACCATTTCTTTGCTATCACCCGGCTCTTTAGAACGCTTGTGTTGCACTGGCAACAAATTAACGTAACCTTGTCGTGCGATATCAAAGCTGTGGCCATTACTACAGACTAGCTGTTTATCGTGATGTTGTAATATTTCGCCATCGATTGGGCAGCATAAATTACGTAGTAGTGTCATGTGTTAGTTTGGCTC
>CAYQUC010000147.1:0-4118 GCA_964420605.1 uncultured Thioalkalispiraceae bacterium
GTCTTTGTCTTTACTGTCTTTGTCCTCGATATCTAGAAAGAGGCTAACAGGGAATGTTTTTTCAGTTTTATAATCAAATGAAAATAACTGTGCATTGTAGAGTGTTGGTGTTCCAATAACCGTTAGTTTCGCTAGTACTTTAATTGTAGTTTTACCATTGACGATTTTTTTAGCAATGTCACCAGCAACTTTTAGTATGTCATTATATATAACCTCAACTGGTACAATGATCATAGTTTTATCGTTTGCTTTTAATATTAATTTAATGTTGTTACCAACAAAAAAACGTTTTCCTTGTGTGAAAAGCTCAACGCCAACAAGAATGTTTTTGAGAGCAACTTTATTTGGGTTTTTAGCAATTAAACTCAGTTCTACACTGACTTTCTTGTCGGTTGCTTTTGTTATTTTATAATTGTTGTAATCAATTTTAGGTTCGGTTATTTTGGTGGGAATGACTATTTTTGTAATTGTTCGTGATTTATTTAATCCACAACTGGCTATTACCACGCCCATCAATAAGACTACGAATAACTTAAAAATTCTTTGATCCTTCATTTTACTCTCCTTTTCAAACTTTAATGTTTGGTGTATGTTTTTAAAATAATTATAATAGTTAAGTGAGGTTTAATTTAACACCTGGACTAATAGTGTTAAATTTGGAAGCTGAAGCTACAGTAAAATGACTTACAAATCTAGCTAGAAGTTAAATATTATCCTAAAAAGAGTTAGGGTGATTTAATATTAATCATTTAGTATGTAATTTACTTCAAATTTATAATTAATTTTATACCTGTATAGAAACTTGGGGTATATTAATGAATTTTAATATTCCTAAAATTAAACACTCATCTGGTATTTTTCGCCAATTTCAATAATTGCTATTATTTTTAATAATGTAATAGATTTTTGAGCAGTCAATATATTCTTAAAAATTAATCTAAAGTCAGTTTTTACATTAACGATTAGTGGAAGTTCGTAACCCAAAATTTTCTGTATTATTTATTTTTTGGAGTTCGGAGTGGAGTAGTATTTAATGACAGTCATTCAGCACCCCTAGAACATTTTCAGGACCAATTTTCTACCGGCATTGTATGGAGTTTGAGTCATACAGCATTTGTTTTTCAGATATCCTCTTTAAGTTCTAGGACAAAACTGTCGAGAGAACGTAAACGTTTTGGTGTAATTAGCATTACATATCGTTATTAAAATTTCTGTCAATTTTTCTTATTTAAAACCCGATGTTCGTCGAAGTCAGTAAAGTCTAGTGTTATTTTATTGCTACTATTTTTTGTATCAATTTAATCTATTTTTTTACTCCAAAATTTTACTAATGAAAATAGAAAAATAATAGACTTTAATAATCGATTATATTTTTTAGTTCATAAAGTGTAAGCGCGCTTACATTTAGATTAGATACAGTTCATTAAAGTTACATCGGAGTTTTAGACAACTCACGGTATTTATAAATTGTGCTACTTGGATAGCATTAATCCTAATACCCACATTTATAAATGTTAAATCATTTTCATCCTAAAAGGAGAATATATGAAAAACAAAATTTTATTATCTTTAGTTGCCATTTTTTTATCTTTATCACTGTTAAGTACAGCTAATGCTGCAACCGATTGTAGTTGGGTAGGTGCGGAAGTAAAAGATTGTGTTGTCTTTGAAGGATTAGGTGATCTTCAAAAAAAATTTACGGGACCAGGGCGATATGCAGTGAGATATTTAAATACCGCAGGTTGGAGTGGTTTTAACCTTTATAGAGCTACTGTGTATGCATATGGTGCGTCGTCAATTACAGTTACCGATATTTATGGCTTGGATATGACTAATTTATTTCAGATTAGTTATGGCACGAACTCTGCCTCTACCGGATTACCTGTTGGTCAAATTAGTTCTGATGTTACTCTAATATGGGATGTTGCCGGTGTATCACGTTCTCGTGAAGTTACATTGAGTAATGCATGTTCATGGACTGGTTGGTGTTAATTTTCATGCTTTAAGTTAGATTAAGGTAGACAGTATTTTTGTCTACCTATTTTTTAAGTAACTTTAATAATTAGCCAAAGCATGTTCATTAAGAATTGAAACATGTTTACGATCAAATTCTATAATTTTCTGATGACGAAGATCAGCCATTATAGTACTGACAGTTTCACGGCTCGATGCGATTAAAATGGCCATATCATGGTGCGTCAAACAGGGCGAAAAGTGTAGTCCGAGTTGATCTGAAAATCCAACATTATGTGCTAATTCAATTAATAACTGAGATAATCTTTGCGGCACACTGCGACTGGCTATATAGGTATGATGGCATTCACTTCGGTGGAGGCGTTGGCTCATTAATTTTGCGACGTTAAGTGAAAACTGGCTTGAATTTTCACTCAAATTATTAAATATTTTGGCAGGTACTGTACATAACAGGCAGTTAGATAAGGTCGTTGCTATTTGTTCCGATGTGCTTTGATTTAATACCTCAAACTCGCCAAAGGTACAACGTGGTGTAATCACCGAGTGGCCAATTTCTATTCCACTGTCTTGCAGTTGTGACAACATAACCATACCATTGAGTACAAGATAGATACCCGCCATATTAGCACCATTTAGATAAATTGTTTCTTGTCGTTTATAGTGTTTAATAACGGCATTTTCTTTCAACTCTTTCCAGTATGGCGTGGGACCGTTAATATAGACGTTACTAATAGGTAATATTGTTTCATTATTTTCGATTGAGTTTATCGATAAAGAGTGTGACATTGTTGTTACACTCATTGTTTAACCAATAATGTAACTGTGTCGAAATTGATTAAAATAAAATATTCACTATTTATTTCCATCAAAAAATTTAGAAGTGTTTCACATATAATTTTCGTCATTGACTACCACCTTGTCTAAGTAGGGTAATACTGCTTCAAATTCCAATGAATAAATTAATAAAATAGTTTGCACGTTATATTTAAAACTATTTTTAATTCATATTATGATGATTTCAGATTAAAATTGGTTACACCCAGATGACGCTATTGTTTAAAAAAATGCACTAAATGTGAATATGTGATTAGTGTCATTAACATCCAACAAATCATAATAAAACGATGGGAAAAATGTCTGATGAATTAATCAAGTGACAGTTAACAAAAACCAAAACTACACACAATACTAGCGCCAAGCACGATGAAACTGGGTTACGCAGTATTTTGTTGTAGTGACGAGTTTATTTCTGATGATACTCTGGGCTATTTAATTAGAAGCATTCTTTAATCACGACAATTTTAACGTTGTCACTGTGGATTCATATCTTGGATGGTACTGGTGGTTCTATATAATAGTTTATTGTGATAAGTTAAGATTTGAGTCCTTTGCTATGTCATTTTTCCGTTCTCAGGATTAACTCGGAGAGAGCTAAAATTAACCATTTTGGCTCTAATCTTGAATTAATCCCATATTGCTTAAATTTAAACTACTTCGCCCTAGACAGGTTATTGCTGCATTTGTATTATGTAAGTATCACTTTACGGAAAATAAAGCAAGATTATGGAAGCGGCGACATTCAATTTAGTATTACTCCAAATATAGTATTCAAAGTTTCGCGTTCAGTATTTTGTATTTTAGGAGACTTTGATTTCAATGAATAATTACCTGTATCAAAAATTATTACTTATTGGTTTTACACTTATTATGACGGCATGTGGTGGTGGCAGTAATGCACAGTTGCCCAGTGCGCCAGAATTGCCGTATAACATTACGGATATAGCGTCGTTTGGTAAAACAACGTGTAGTATTCGGGCACGTGGTACTAGCCAAGCAGGCAGTATTTGGTGTTGGGGCAATAACTCCTCATCTCGATTGGGCAATAGTGTCGTTATTGGTGACACTGTCGTAAAGCCTCTGCAGATAGATTCAGGCTCAAATTGGATATCGGTGTCAATTGGTTTGGATCATATTTGTGCGGTGAGTGAGCCGGGTGCTTTGTTTTGTCGAGGATTAAATTCTAACGGTAATATCGGTGTAGACATTAGGGCTGTTGCAAGTGAGAACAGTTATTATGAATTTGTCCGTATTGGGCAAGCAACTGACTGGCAATCCGTTGCGCTTGCAGAAACGCATTCGTGTGC
>CAYQUC010000147.1:4218-6365 GCA_964420605.1 uncultured Thioalkalispiraceae bacterium
TCATTTAGTTGTGGCATTAAGAATGAAATTAATAATGGGACAGCAATTAAGTCACTTTGGTGTTGGGGTGGAAATCCTTTTACTTTGGGCAATGGACTGGTGAATAACAATCCTGTGCTTTATCCTAGCCAAGTGGTATTGCCTGCAACTGCAAGTGATAGCTCGTGGCTTGCTGTTTCAACCGGCACAAATCACAGTTGCGGTATTATCGCATCGGTAAATTCAACACCCGATAAGCCAATGGGCTCAATATGGTGCTGGGGTGGTAATCGAGAAGGTCAATCAGGCCAAGATACCAGTGTGACGGAAATATTATCACCAACGAAAATAAATGCCGCTGAAAACTGGGTAGCTGTGTCGGCTGGTTTTTTTCATACCTGTGCGGTTAAATCGAGCAAGAGACTGTTTTGTTGGGGACGAAACGCCAACGTGCAACTAGGGCCACAGGGAAATGATTCTGTTTTTGTACCAACTCAAGTTGGTGATAATACTGCAAAAAGTTGGATTTCGGTCGTTAGTGGTCGCAGCCACGATTGTGCTGTAAAACAAACACTCAACAATGAGGATAAGAATCAAAGTGATGTTTGGTGTTGGGGGCGTAATTTGCATGGTCAATTGGGTAACGGTACGATTAATTTAACAACCGTACCTAATAAAATAATAAATAATAAAGCCGTTAATGATAACGCGAATGTATGGAGTACGTTAGAAACAGGTGGACACCACAGTTGTGCTATTAAAACTGATGGTAGTTTATGGTGTTGGGGGTTAAATACTTCGGGTCAAATTGGAAATAATAATACTGTTAATAATACCATAATGAAAAGAGAAGCCCGCTTATACACTGATTGGTTAGCAGTGAGCAGTTACGCAAACAATAGTTGTGGACTTCGACCTGTGGCTGATAATGTGGGTAATAAAATTGGTAACAGCCTGTGGTGTTGGGGCGATAACTTTGCCGGTCAACTTGGTAATGATTTCGTAACGACAACCTCACCCGCAAAACCTTTAATCTCAATTCCTACTCGGGAAGCCAGTATGAAAATAGACTGGGACAAATTATCCGTCGGGGACGGTTATAGTTGTGCTATTAAACAAGACTCAAGTTATTGGTGTTGGGGTGATAATTCACTCGGTAAATTAGGCCGTCCGCCAAGTGATCTTACTCGGCCACGTAATGATGAATTGCGTCAACCAGTTGTTGTTAATACGGCTGCTGATGCCAAAAATAATATTATGAGCAAATGGCAATTTGTTAGCGCGGGTCGTAATGCCCAATGTGGGATTGCGCTAATTACCAATAATTTATATTGTTGGGGAGACAATACTGATGAGCAACTCGGTTCAGCAAGTGTTATCCAAAATGGCGAGAAATATTCTGCAATACCACTGCAAGTTAATCCTGTCGGTATCACAAATTCTGTTTGGTTCAGTGTTGGCATGGGTAAAAGGCATGCGTGTGCGATTGCGTTAGATAAATCCCTATGGTGTTGGGGTAACACGATAAATGGTGCTATTGGTGATCGAGCTGTTTATGATCCACTCGTGGCTACTGTAGTTGCACCGCTTCAAGTGAACACACCAGAAAACATTAATGCAGGCATAATAACTCGCTGGAAATTAATTTCTGTTCACGACAATATGTCTTGCGCCATAAAAGTGGACAATACCTTATGGTGTTGGGGAGCTAATAATAATGGTGAAACGGGCTCGGGAACTAAAGAATTAAGTCCTGAGCCCGTCCAAGAAGCGAGTTTGTCTACTAACTGGAAAACCGTGTCCGCGTCCGATAACCATACTTGTGCGTTAAAACTGGATAACTCACTTTGGTGTTGGGGGGATAATGGTGATGGTGAGCTTGGAAATGGCAATGTATTTGTGACATCTCCAGTGCAAACAGTGTTTCCTTAATTTTTGTTATACTTCTACACGTCCTGTTAATTCGGGGCGTGGTAGATGTACTTGTTGTGGTTTAATAAACTCGAAATGTTTTATCTTTATAACTAGATTGAGTGTTTTATAGGTTATAAAAAAGACGGTTTTTTTCACTAATACATTTATCTTTCATCGTCAAACTTATCGTAAACATTTTTATGATTTAATTATTGCATACACTTTTATTTTTTCCACTTCTAAAATTGATACCT
>CAYQUC010000148.1:0-6345 GCA_964420605.1 uncultured Thioalkalispiraceae bacterium
CATGGGGTTTTTATGCCACTGCGGTGTTTACTATTATATATTGGGTAATATATCCAAGTTGGCCGGTAGGCAATAGTTATTTAAAAGGTACATTTAATGATATTGAATACGTAACTAAAGATGGTGTTCGTCATAAGTCGCATTGGAATACGCGAGCATTACATTTAAAAGAAATGCAAATTGCGCGCGAACAGCAACAGCAATATATCGATCAAGTGAATCAATCAAGTTTCGCAGAAATAGCGAAAGATCAAACAATATCTGAGTTTGTAAATTCAAAAGCTAAAGTATTATTTGCAGATAATTGTGCACCGTGTCATCAAGTTGGCGGCGGTGGTGTGATGGGTGCTTATCCAAATTTGGTTGATGACAGTTGGTTATGGGGTGGTAATTTTACTGATATTCAAAATACCATCAAAAATGGTCATAATGGCTATATGCCAGCTTTTGCTAAAACTTTAAATGAAGAACAATTAACGAATGTTTCATCGTATGTCTTGAGTCTATCTTTATCCGATAACACGGCATCAACAACAGCTATTGCGAGTGGCAAAGAAATATTTAACGGTCAGTCTGGTGGTTGTCACTATTGTCATGGCTTGTCAGCGACCGGCTTAAAAAGTACCGGTTCGGCTAATTTAACCGACAGTATTTGGACAATAGCTAACATACCTGGTGCCAATTCCTATAATGCTAAGTTAACGGCAATTAAAACCGTGATATCTAACGGTATTCAACGACAGATGCCGTCCTGGAGTGAGCGACTATCGCCAGCAGAAATTAAAATATTATCTGTTTATGTTCATGAGTTAGGTGGTGGTAAATAATATCAAACTTATGAACCTCAGTTAAAAGTGTTATAAATAAAGGGTAAACAATTTTGTTTATCCTTTTTTTCATCAGATATCAATAAGTCATAAAGTCAATTACAGAGTTAAGCAAATATGAATGGTAAAATCATTCAAGAACGAATACCGGTTGTTCCAAGGTCGGTTAAAGGACGGTTTCGATATTTAAAAACCTCGATCCTGTTATTTGCTTATGGTGTTTATTTTTTATTGCCATGGTTTCCTTGGCAACGTAGTGTTGGTCCCGATCAAGCAATTTTGTTTGATATTGTCGAACGTCATTTCTATATCTTTAATCTTGTTGTCTATGCTCAGGATATTTTCTGGTTAGCTGGTTTATTGCTCATTGCCGCGCTGTTATTGTTTTTTATTACCGGGATTTTAGGTCGAGTATTTTGCGGTTATTTTTGTTTTCAAACGCTATGGACTGATGTATTTATTTTTATTGAACATTTGGTTCAAGGCGAGCGTAATGCCAGAATCAAATTAATTAATAGTAACTGGACTAATAATAAATTTTTTAAAACTGCATTGACGCATTTTTTGTGGATTTTAATGTCCTTAGTTACCGGGTTAACTTTTACCTTGTATTGGGGTTATGCTCCAGAATTAGTATCGCAGGTGTTTACCGGTAGTGCACCTTTTGCGGCATACGCCACAACATTCTTTTTAGCTACAACCACCTACTTTATGGCGGGCTTAGCGCGAGAACAAACCTGCACTTACATGTGTCCGTATGCCCGTTTCCAAGCTGCAATGTTTGATAAGAACACCATGACGGTAGCTTATGATCAACAACGTGGTGAACGTGATAACGGGCGACAAAAACCTCGTACTGGCATGACCGATCATGCGACTAGAGTTGAAAACGAAGTAGGTGATTGCATTGATTGTGGTTACTGTGTGCAAGTGTGTCCGACTGGAATTGATATTCGTGATGGGATGCAATATGAATGCATTACCTGTGCTTTGTGTATTGATGCTTGTGACACCATTATGTCAAAAATAAATTATCCAATAGGTCTTATACGTTATAGCTCAGAAGTTAGTGAGCAAGGTGAAAAAACGCAGTGGTTGCGTTTAAATGTTGTGGGTTATGGTTTTGTAATTTTGTTAACGGTTGCATTGTTATCATGGAGTATTGCTACTCGGGATCAGTTTGAATTGATTGTTCAGAAAATAAGGCAACCACTCTCGGTAACATTATCCGATGGCCGGGAACAAAATCGTTATGAAATTAAAATAAATAATAAAACAACTAACTCATTAGAGTTTAATATTAAAATTGATGGATTAGAACAATCTGAATTAACGATAGGTGACTTTGAGCATTATATTGTTAACGCCCAAAGTTCTGTCCGTATTCAAGCGAAAGTTAGACAACATCCGAAAGATGCTAAGGGAGCTCGACAGTCATTCCGGTTTGTTATTGAACCAGAAGGAAAAACCGAGTTAAAAGATTTAGTCTGGACTTCAATTTTTTCTATTCCAGCCGCACGATTGTCGCTAGGAAATAAAGGAAAGTAAAATGATTGTGACATTAACCAGTGGTGTATTAATAATAACAGCTTTGTTTTTTATTATAAAACGCCTAACTAAAATTCCAGCAAATAGTATCGGTGCTATCGTAGCGGTAATTACTTTAGTTAGCTTTATGCCGTTAGCTATTATTTTTTGGCCGGGAGGGGATGTTTTTGCAATCCATTTAGCAATTTACATGGTTACGGTTTATGGTTTGGCGATAACTGCGAGTAAGCGCGAAAAAAGTAATGGTGTTCATTGGGGGCCGGTTACTATTATCGGTTTTTTTGTCATATTAGTCTTGGTGGATTCCTTTTTCGTCACCATTGCTGATAAGGGATTAAGCAGTTCCTTAGCCGACTTTGTATTACCAAAATCTGACGATGATTCAAAAGCCACATTTAACTATCCCGGGAAAGTTGTACACGATTATTATCAAAAAGGAAATTTGTACAATACGTATCTGGATAACATTGATGCGCGAAAGCGCAGTAAATGGCAAATAAAAAAAGGCTGGTTAACCATCCCTGTGGTTAATGAAGAGGCTGTTTTTCAGTTACAAATTAAAGATAAAGACAATAACAGTGTTAACGATGCTAAAGTTGCGGGCAAATTTATTCGTTTTTCTGATAGTCGGCTCGATACTGATTTTTCGATGATGCCAAAAAGCGATGGTTTTTATCAGGTAACGGTTCGATTACCAGCGCCAGGGCGCTGGGGATTGGTATTGAAAATACACCATGCTGATATTGTTTATGAATTAGAAGGTACCACAACGGTTGAGCTTTCAAAAGAATTGAAATCACGATAAAATATAACCTGTAAATAATACCGGATCTTAAATTAAACGGTAAAATGGGTATAAATGGCATGAATAGTACGGATACAGAGCATAAATGTTATCATTGCGGCCTTGATGTTCCGGATAATAGCCATTACCAAGTAACAATCTTTGAACAACAGCGCTCCATGTGCTGTCCCGGCTGTCTCGCCGTTGCACAGGCCATTGTTGACAATAATTTGACACAATTTTATTCCCACCGTACAACGAATTCAAATACTGCTGCTAGTGACAGTATCGACATAGTGAAACAGTTTGAGCTATACGATAATGATATTTTGCAAGACGCTTTTGTAACCCATAATGATAAACTCAATGAAGCCTCTTTAATGTTAGAAGGTATAGTTTGTGCTGCGTGTGTCTGGTTAAACGAAAAACACGTTAATGCACTAGCTGGGGTTGCAGAATTTCGCATTAATTATTCAACGCATCGAGCCTATGTCATTTGGGATAATGACATCATTAAATTAAGCGATATATTAAAAGAAATCTTAAATATCGGCTATCAAGCACATCCTTATGATGCGAGTCAACAGCAACACCTAATCGAAAAAGAACATACTCAGGCATTATGGCGTATTGCCATTGCGGGTTTGGGTGCGATGCAAGTGATGATGTTTGCAGTGGCAATGTATGCAGCAGATGCAAGTGTATTTGATATGGATGACTCACTTAGAAACCTAATGCGCTGGGTCAGCCTAGTGTTTGCATCGCCGGTAGTTTTTTTTGCTGCTCAACCATTTTTTAAATCTGCCTATCGTGATTTGAAACGATTTCAACTGGGTATGGATGTACCGGTTTCTATTGCAATTATTGCGGCTTTTAGTGCCAGTGTTTGGGCTACAGTGACGCATCAAGGTGAAGTGTATTACGACTCGGTGACGATGTTTACGTTGTTTTTATTATCAGGCCGTTTTTTAGAAATGCGCGCACGTCACAAGGCCGGATTTATAGCGGAGCAATTAATTCGATTACTGCCAACAATTGTGACTAGAGTGGATGGTAACAACCATGAAATTATATCGCGTAGTGAATTAAAGCCAGGTGACTGTGTGCTTGTTAAGGCCGGTGAAACTGTTCCTGCTGATGGAGTCATTATTGAAGGACAGAGTTTACTCGATGAATCAATTATAACCGGTGAAAGTCAAGCGATTGAAAAATCTCTTGACGAGTTAGTAATTGGTGGCAGTATTAATACTGCAAATCCTATTATTGTTAGAATAGAAAAAGTGGGTACAGACACTGTTATTGCTGGTATTACTCGTTTGTTAGAACGTGCACAAGCAGAGAAACCTAAGATAGCCAAATTAGCGGATACAACAGCAGCTTGGTTTGTATCAGCATTAATGTTAATCACTTGTGCGGTTGGTGTCTGGTGGTATATTAATGATGCTAGTCGTGTATTTGAAATAGTATTAGCCGTTTTAGTGGTGACGTGTCCATGTGCTTTATCGCTTGCGACTCCTGCAGCTATGACTGCAATTACCGGAAAGCTAACACACTTTGGTATTTTAACGACCCGGAGCAGTGCGCTTGAAACACTAGCAAAAGTAACCCATGTCGTGTTTGATAAAACCGGCACACTGACTTATGGTAAACCCAAGTTAATTAATACCAAGCATTATTCAAACTTAGCTGAAAAAGATGTTTTTCGAATAACCGCTGCAATGACACAATTTTCTGAGCATCTATTGTCAAATGAATTGTACTCAGAGTATAAAGATTATATTGACGGAACAGAGTGTGCCTCTTTTCAAAATTATATTGGACGCGGAATTTCTGGGATCGTAGACGGTACAGAATATATTTTAGGTAATGCATTATTTATTCAACAGCAATTAAATCTTAACTGTTTTGATAAGCATTCAGATTCAAATTCAGTTGTGTTTTTAGCAAGCAGTAATAATGTTATTGCCCGGTTTGATTTTAATGACGTGATTCGCGATGATGCTATAGAGACGATTCAAATGTTAAAACAACAGTCTATTAAAACAATTCTTTTAAGTGGTGATGATGATCAAGTCACTAAAAATGTAGCGAAGCAGTTTGAGTTTGATTCGGTTCATGGTAATTGTAAACCGGAAGATAAATTAAATTTAATCCATGTTTTACAAGAGAATAATGCCATTGTTGCGATGATTGGCGATGGTATCAATGATGCGCCAGTACTTGCCGGTGCTCAAGTATCTATGGCCATGGGTAGTGCAACACAACTTGCTCATGCTAGTGCTGATATGATTTTACTCTCGAATAAATTAATACAAATACCATTTGCGATTAAAATGAGTAAAAAGACCATGACTATTATTAAGCAAAATATCACTTGGGCTATTGTTTATAATTTAATTGCACTGCCTTTAGCTGCTATGGGAATAATTGCACCGTGGATGGCTGCGCTTGGAATGTCGGCAAGCTCGTTAATAGTGGTAACAAATGCATTACGCCTCACGATGGGCAGTAGTTGGTATTCGAGTACTACCAGTGATTCGGCTAGTCGTACTCTTGATTGATATGGTTTGTTAAGGACTGTTCCGCATTTAATTTTGACTCGAATGGCCCACGATTACCATCACGACAATGGAAATACCATCCTTGATCCTTGATAAAATAAAAGCGATTTGATTTTAATTTGATTTTGACGGATTGTTCCGTCATTGTGTGTTTTGTATCTTGTGGTGTTAAATCAATAACTGTGGTCATGTTGCGTTTGCCTTAAGAGCTGGATTAGTAGAGTTTGTTATGTAAACTTTAGAGAAGTGCATAACGAAAATCTGTCAGATAAAACTGATCATAGTGTCAGATTTGTCTTACGAAGGTGTACCTTTAGCCTGGGTTAGTAGGAGTTGTATGGAAATATTGTATTTATTAATCCCTTTAGGGGTTTTGGTGATGATTATCGCGCTATTTGGCTTAATTTGGGCTATTAGAAGCGGTCAGTTTGATGATATGGAGGGTCCAGCGCATAGGATCATTATGGATGACGATGATCCTCTAGTACCCAAAAAAGTGTCTACGGTAGACAAAGAAGAGTAAGCTTGTTAATATTAGGACTATCTTATATATTAATTCGAGATTATATTCTATGAAAGCGTTATTCACATTTCAAAATTTCTCACTTGTCATTATTTTTGCATT
>CAYQUC010000149.1:0-6332 GCA_964420605.1 uncultured Thioalkalispiraceae bacterium
AATCGCTATTATTTGCAGTACGAGAATAATTAAAATTTTTCTCGCTATTTTTTCGATACCAACTTCCAGTATATTTAACGCCCATTAATTCAATTATTTCTCTAGCGCCATATGATCGATAAGCGGTTATCTCTGAATTCGCATCAGATTGTTTAATGAGTGTTTCAAACCACGGCATTATTCTTTTTCGACGTTTTTTATGGCCGGTTAAATACATCGCCATGGAACTCAACGATTGTCGATCTTCAAATGAAATATCTGCACTGCCTTTAACGGCTTGACCATCAATAAATAACCCGTGCTTTATTAAAACCGACTCAAAACGCTGAACCTGACTATTGAGCGACAACTCAAACGCCCCCCAAGGGCCAAATGATGCAAAGAAAGCAAGCAAAGCCAATGTCATCGGAACGTATTTAATATGAAATTGTTCTTTTTTTATTACCGTTACAATTGCAACAATAGCGAACCACAACCCTAATAACACCACAGCATAACGTGTCTCAGTGATTCCATATTCATTAATCCGTATGCCAATGGCTAAGCCCAATAATATAATTGGCACCATCAATGCGTAATAATAATACTTGTCATATAATTGTAATAATTTAGTGCCACTGTTACGAATAGGATAAGCTAATAACTTGGTAATAATTCCTACCGTACCAAAGGCAGTAATAACCCACCCCAAGTTGCCGTGTGGTAACTGCCATTGAAAAATTATTTTAAAGAAATACGCATATAAAATCGCCATGTAGGTCCACATTAATGGCACGAGTAGGTAGTTAGTGATAAAACGAATGCCTTTTGGAAAATCACAGGCTTCATCGTCAAAATCAAATTCAGTTGCTATATTCGATAAAAAATAAAGCGTAAATAACACACCGCTGCTCAGCACCCAAATCAAGGGGTAAAATTCGCTTGCTACTTTAATCTCAAACAAAAAACCAATGCTCACCAGAATGATTGATAAACCACTAGCAAGAACTATTGCAGCCAGTCCAGCAAAAAATACCGCAACACCGGTTTGATAATTAAAATACCAAAATGAGGCAGACGAACTTTTTTTAGAATTATTAATATAGGGAGCAACCAATAAACTCAGTAATACACTTAATGAGAAAAAGACTAAAGTAACCTTACTC
Source organism: uncultured Thioalkalispiraceae bacterium (assembly GCA_964420605.1). GTDB lineage: Bacteria > Pseudomonadota > Gammaproteobacteria > UBA6429 > Thiohalophilaceae > CAYQUC01. The sequence goes on from CAYQUC010000149.1 coordinate 1,146, forward strand.
GACGCAATAATGTCCCATGTAAATAACACAATAACGAACACCAACACCAATGCTACTATAAAATGAGTTCTAAGTGACCACGAGTGGTTTTCGACCAATAATTTAAGTGAAGCCAGAGAGAATGAGCAATACAATAAAGTTAGAAACAACTTCACTGTGTCACGCTTATGACTGATGTGTATATCATAAATAAGCAACAAAGCCAGAATGGTTGCACCAAAAGCAAAAGTAATCGGTAACGGAAATCGAGTAAATGTCGATTCTAATGTAGAAACAATATTTGTTAATTTCCTTGCGCTTATCGACATAGAGTCACACCTTTATTTTAATGTGTTAGTTTCAAAATAATTTTATATTGCTAAGAAAATATAAAATTACTTAATGATGATATTTTGAACTGACGATTTATCCAGACCAAACACCGTTCCTATTATTTTATAGTTACCGATTTCTAATCGCGTTTTATTAGTGGTATTAATAGATTGATCCCACGTAACACTGTCTCTATATTTGTCACCCGCTTGTATTTGTGTCGTCGTTGGAACTACAGCTAAACAAATTCGAGGAACAGTTCCTAAACTCACATCATTAGTATCAAGAATTTCAAATTGGGCGGTACAGCCATCACCTGTTCTAATGTCTATTGGGTTTTCTGATATATTGTCAATAGTTAATTGAAGCGTAATTGGATCACCTTGAAAAAACGTATTTGATGTTTGACTAAATTTATCAAGACTAATTAAAGTTATATCGTAATTTCCATTTGTAGTTTGTTCTGTAGGATCACAAGCCAATAAAAATAATAGTGAGATAAAAAATAAAATGCGCATTTCAAACTCCTTTGTTGTCCATTAAATATTCCTTAATATCGACTTTAATAATTATGCTTAAAGTAGTTCCTCATCCCATATCCAAAGCTTCAAGCTCATCACTCGCATCTAACCATTGCTCTTCAATAGCATTTAACTTTTTAATGTTGTCAACTTGCTCAGCTAACACTGTTTTTAATTTAGCTTTATTGTTATCCTCATAAATTTCGCTATCGGCAAGCGCAGAATCGTGCGTTTCTTTTATTTTGGTTAATTTATCCATTTCGTTTTCGAATTTTTTTATTTTATTACGAAGCGGCTTGGATTTTTGTCGTTGTTCCGCAGCAGATTGGCGTTGTTGTTTTTTGTTGACTGAATTATCAGTATTGGCATTTTTATCATAATTACTGCTATCGGTTATATCTCGATCTTGGTCTTTAACCCACTGACGATAATCGTCTAAATCACCATTGAACTCTTCCACTTTACCATCGGCAACAAGCATTAATTTATCGGTTACGGTACGCAGCAAATGCCTGTCATGCGAAACGATTAACATCGCCCCTTCAAACTCTTGTAACGCGGTAGTTAAAGCGTAGCGCATTTCAAGATCCAAATGGTTGGTTGGTTCATCGAGTAATAACAAATTGGGTTTTTGATAGACTAATAATGCTAAAACCAGTCGTGCTTTTGCACCACCTGAAAAATGCCCTATGGTCGAAGTCGCCATATCATTACGAAAGGCAAAGCCGCCTAAATACTGTCGTAACTCTTTTTCAGTGGCTTTTGAATCTAACCTTTGCAAGTGTAATAACGGACTTGCGCCATTGTCTAACTGTTCTAATTGATGCTGCGCAAAATAACCAACATTGATTTCTTTGGCGGGAATTCGTAAACCTTCTTTTGCACCTAACTCTCCGGCAAGTAATTTAATGAGTGTTGATTTACCAGCACCGTTGTGTCCAAGTAAGCCAATTCGGTCACCTTCACTCGCGATCATATTCACTTTTGATAAAATAATCTTGTCACTGTATCCAACTGTACACTCATCCAAGGTTAAAATAGGACTTGGAATAGCATTCGATTTTTTAAAATGAAAATAAAACGGTGAGTCAACATGAGCTTGGCTAATAACAGTCATTCGTTCTAAGGCTTTGACCCGACTTTGAGCTTGCTTCGCTTTTGTCGCTTTGGCTTTAAAACGGTCAACAAAACTTTGCATATGGGCAATTTCTTTTTGTTGTTTTTCATAAGCGGCTTGTTGATTCGCTAATTGTTCTGCACGCCGAATTTCAAATGCCGAATAGTTACCGGTATAAACTTTAAGTTCACTATGCTCGATGTGTGCTATGTGCGAGGTAACGCTGTCTAAAAAATCTCGATCATGTGAAATTAATAATAATAAGCCCGGATAATTGCGTAACCAGTCTTCCAACCAAATAACAGTTTCCATGTCTAAATGATTGGTGGGTTCATCGAGTAACAGTAAGTCGGACCGACACATAAGAGCCTGCGCTAAATTTAACCGCATACGCCAGCCACCGGAAAATTCTGTGACGGTTATTTGCTCTTGATCGGCACTAAAACCCAAGCCGTGCAGTAATCGCCCAGCCCGGCTATTGGCAGTGTAACCATCGATATGTTCCATCTCGGTATACAGATGAGCCAACTCAGTACCGTCTTCATTTTGCTCTGCAATTTTAATTTTTTGCTCGATGGTGCGTAACTCACTATCACCGTCAATGACATATTCAATAGCAGCTTTATCGATAGCGGGCGTTTCTTGGGCAACATGGGCAATAGTCATGTTTGGCTGGATGTAAAAATCGCCTTCATCAACTTGCAGTTCATTACGAATCAGAGCAAATAAGCTGGACTTGCCTGCGCCATTGGCACCGGTAATACCCACTTTTTGCGGTTTTTGAAAGGTCGACGTGACATTTTGCAACAATACTTTGGTGCCGCGACGCAGTGACAAATTGGTGAAATTTAACATCTCGATTAACTACACTTTAATACAAAAAACACGATGATATTCTATTTATCATTTATAAACAGTAAAAAACTCATTTCCAGCAACTTGTGTTGAATATTTTAGTTATTGATTTTAAAATCAACGACTTATAGAGAGTATGAGTACATCACGAATTGCTTATTATATTATGCGTGGTAAAATTGCTGTTTTAAAAATCAATACTAGAGGAAAAAATAGCATGGAATTAACGGTAGAGATGATATGGGTGTTGAGCATATTGGCTTTCACTATATATTTGTTTGTTTCCGAAGTTGTTCGGGTAGATGTCGCTGCTGTAATTGTTATGGTGTTCCTTGGGTTAACAACGGTGTTACCGGGTGTCCCCGATTTAATCGATTCGAGTAAACTGTTCGATGGCTTTGGTAGTAATGCCGTTATCTCGATAATCGCGGTGATCATCATCGGTGCTGGACTGGATAGAACCGGGGTAATGAGCATTGTTGCCGCTTTTATATTAAAAGTTGGCGGTAAAACCGAAAAAACCATTATTCCAATAATATCGGGAACTGTTGGTATTATTTCAAGCTTCATGCAAAACGTGGGTGCAGCAGCATTATTTTTACCGGTGGTCAGTCGAATCTCGGCACGTTCAGGAATTCCACTATCGCGTTTATTAATGCCAATGGGCTTCTGTGCTATTTGCGGTGGTACCATGACCATGATTGGCTCAAGCCCACTGATTTTACTTAACGACTTAATCATCACTTCAAATGTTACCTTAGTAGCACAAGGCTTACCGGAAATGAGCATATTCTCATTATTTTCGGTTGCACCAATTGGTGCCGCAATGATTATTGCTGGTATATTATATTTTGTTATCGCAGGTCGTTATGTACTGCCCGGTGCTAAAAGTAATGAAATGACTTCGTCTGAAAGCACGGTTGATTATTTAAAACGAATCTACGGTGTTGATTATGCCTTAAGTGAATTACACGTCACGGCTAAAAGTTTACTGGTTGGTAAAACGCTTGATGAAATTGAAGTTGGTAACCGTTTACGAATTGTCGCGATTAAATCCGGCGATCGATTTAAATTAGCCCCTTCTGGACTAGCGCATGACGTAGAAATTAAAGAAGGTGATGTAATCGGCGTTATTGCGTCAAACTGGGCATTAAAACGATTTGCTGAAAAATATAAAACTAAACTTAAAAGAAACATTGAGGTTTTTTTACCCGTACTAAGTCACTCAACTTCAGGTATAGCCGAAATTGTAGTGCCACCTAGTTCTAATATAGTGGGTAAATCGTGTCGTGAAGTTGCTATGCGTAAAATGCATGGGCTAACTGTTATGGCGATTCACCGTCAAGATAAAACCATTGCTGAAGGCATCATGCTCGACACAGACGAGTCTGATGAGAAGTCAAATGAAGAAGAACCAGAACAAATTGAAGTACGTGACATTCCGTTAATAGGAGGCGATACCTTGATTTGTCACGTTAATTGGAATCAACTTGCTAAAGTCGCAAAAGATCCTAATTTTGTGGTTGTAACTACAGAATTTCCACATGAAGAAACACGCCCTAATAAAGTCTACTTTGCATTATTTTTTCTAGTGTTAGCACTAAGCTTGGTATTATTCACTGATGTACGATTATCGGTGGCATTATTTACAGGTGCGTTAGGAATGATTTTGACCGGCGTATTAAGCATGGATGAAGCCTATGAGGCAGTGAGTTGGAAAACGGTATTTCTGCTCGCGAGTTTGATACCACTTGGTGTTGCGGTTGAAACCTCGGGAACCGCACAATGGATTGCAGTCAAAACGTTAGAGTTAGTGGGTAACGACGTTAGTCCGTTCATGTTACAAATTATTATTGCGATATTAGCAACCTTCTTTACCTTGGTAATGTCCAATGTCGGTGCAACGGTTTTATTAGTACCACTCGCAGTAAACATCGCAATTCAAGCGCAGGTCGCTGGTATAACAGGCGCTGATCCTGCTCTGTTTGCATTAACTGTCGCGCTTGCCACATCAAATTCATTCTTAATACCAACCCATCAAGTTAATGCATTAATTATGGGGCCTGCTGGCTATCGTGTAAAAGATTTCTTAAAAGCCGGTGGCATTATGACCTTGTTATTTTTGTTTGTGATGTTGGGTATGTTGAAGTTATTTTATTAATTTAAGCGTTTAAAATAATCGAGTCATACTTCATGGATTTTGGCGGGAATTTAGCGTTTGTCTGGATTTCCGCGTGCCTTTAGCGGGAATCCATGAAACAACAGCTGCATTTAGTCTTTTGTATGTTTAAGTTAAATTATTACTTGTTGAGTTTTGATTGTTCTAATCTTCTTTTGCTCTCGACATAAATTTACCAGTGGTGGTATTGATTTTAATTAATT